>CAIUOO010000459.1 GCA_903900795.1 uncultured Gemmatimonadota bacterium
ACGACCACCATTGGTCGACATCGTGAACGCGATGTCGCGCTCTCCACTGGGATACACGTGACGCCACGCCGCGTACACGGCATCGCCTGACACGGCCAGTGCGGTTTTGCAGCAATAGCAGACGCTGCGCGCGATCGACAGCGCGGTGGTGCGCGCAGTGGCACCGGGCAACGACGCGAACATCAGTTGCGAGAGGCCCGCGCGCTCGGTGGGGTCACCCTTAGGCATCACCATCGGTGCCGGCGCCGCACCACTGGCTGCGGTCGCGTTGTGCTGATGGGCACCATCGGCGGCGATGAGATCACGATGGTCGAGCCACAGCACGGATACGCGACCGGTGGCGTCCACTGCGACCGACTCCCATCCGCGCGACCCTTCACTGTCGCTGCCGGGCACCGGCGCGCTGGCCGAGTAGGTACGGCCCCCGTCGAGCGATCGCGCGCTGAGCAGCTTCCACGTGGTGCCGTCCTTCGCCGTCCACACGATCACGATCTCCGGCGCGGCACCGCGACGCGGCACCAGCGCGATGCGCGGTGGTTCTTCACCGCTCACGCGGGCCTCGCCGGCCACGCGATTCACCTGCACTGGAGCGCCGAAGGTGGAGCCGCCGTTGGTACTGGTGGCCACGAAGATGTCCATCGACGAAATCGTGGCGGCCGAGAAGGCCACGGCGACAAACGCGCCGTTCGCGGCGACCGTGGGATTTGCCCCCGTACGATCGGGTACCGAGAGGGTCGTGACAGCAGTCTGCGCCGACAGCGTCGTGCCCGTGAGCAGCAACGCGCCGATGGTGGTGAAGCGAAGGGCTCGAAGAGCGCGCATCGATCGATGGGTAGGAGTCAGCGTGAGGACCGTCATCTACGACGCCATCGCGCGTCGCACGGCGGCCGCCAGTGTCGTATCGCCGCGCCGGAACGCGCCGATCATGCGAAAGCGAATCACGCCGGCACGATCGATCACGAACGTCTCGGGCACGCCGACGGTGAGAAACTTGAGGGAAAACTGATGATCGGGATCGAGCCAGATCGGGTACGTCATGCCCTGCTCGGTGGCGAAGTCGCGCACGTCGGCACCCATACCGGCGGCGTCGATGCTCACGCCGATCGTCTTGAGTCCCTGCGCGCCATACTCGCGATGCAGGGCCTCGAGCTGCGGAATCTCTTCACGGCAGGGAATGCACCAGGTGGCCCACACGTTCAACACGACCACGCTGCCGGAGAGCGCGGCCAGTGTGACCGGCTCGCCCTCCAACGTCATGGCGGTGAACGCCGGCGCCGCCGCCCCGAGCGCCGGTGCGCGCGGCGCGGTGCCACGCTCGCACGCCGAGACTGACACACCGGTCAGCAGCGCGAACAGTCCCGCGCGTACGAACGTCTTCATGGTTGGAATGCTAGAAGGTGTACTTGAGGCTGCTCGAGTACGTGCGCTGCGGGAACGGATGAAATAGGAAGTATTTCCGGTTCAGCAGATTGTCCGCGCCAAGCGAGGCCGAGAGGTGCGATCCGAAACGGTAGTTCACATGGGCGTCCGCCACGAACCAGCCACTGAATCCCTGATACACGTTCGGGTTCACATCGGCGTTGTCGAGCGTGGTCCACACGGCATCGCTGTACCGACCGCCCAGCGAGATGGCGAGCTTCTGCACCGGACGGTACGTGGCGATGAAGTTGGCGCGCCACTCCGGAATGTTCGGGAGCTGCTTGCCGATCGCCGCGTTGGCCGGTGCGGTCGCGCTGGCGCGCCCCGAGGTGGCCAGCGTGCGGGCGTCGAGGTAGGTGGCACTGCCCGACAGTTCGAGTCCGCGCACCAGTACGTCGTGTTCCGACACCACCAATTCAGCACCGCGCGCACGCACGTGGTCGACGTTCGAGATGTACGAGTAGAACGTCTGTGACCCCGGCACGAGCGGCTGGAACTGCGAGATGATGGCGTCGTGCACATCATCGTTGAACAACGCGAGCTGCACGCGGCTGCGCGCGAACGTGCGTTCAACGCGCAGTTCGCTGGCCAGCACGTTGTCCGGCTTGAGATTGGGATCGGGCGAGGTGAACGTCACACCGGTCGTGACGAGCTGGTACAACTCAGCCGCCGTGGCGAACCGGTACGCCTTGGCCACCGATGCCGTGAGCGTCCAGTTGGGCGCGGGGGTCCAGCCGAGCGTCGCCTTCGGGGAGAAACGCGTCGCCTCGACCTCCTTCTGCGTTACCCGCGTGTTGCCGTTCACATTCAGGCCGTCGAAGGCGCGCCACTGTTCGTAGCGTCCACCCACCGTGAGGCGCAGCGTCGGAGCAATGCGCCACTGATCCTGCACCCACAGTGCGGC
>CAIUOO010000460.1 GCA_903900795.1 uncultured Gemmatimonadota bacterium
ACGGCGAGGTACTCGATGATGCGCTCCTTGGCCTCGTCGAGTCCGTAATGGCGATCGCCGAGCGCGTCTTCGACCTTGGCCAGCACGATCTCCTGATCGTCGGCGCTGCGTTTGTGCCATGGCAGCGCCAGCACCCAGTCGAGGTACGTGCGCAACACCTGAGACTCGCTGGACGCGGACGAAAGCAGGCGCAGGCGTTCTGTTTCCCGGCGGGCCTCGATGGCGACCTTTTCGGGCAGCTGCGCCTCGTCGATGCGACGCAGGAGGTCGACCGATTCCTTCTCGTTCGGATCGGCTTCGCCCAGCTCGGACTGAATCGCGCGCAGCTGCTGGCGGAGATAGAACTCGCGCTGGTGCTGCTCGATCTTGACCTCGGTCTGCTTCTTGACGTCCTCCATCACACGGGCGCGGGCGACTTCGCGCTCGAGGCGTGAGAGGATGAAGCGGATGCGATGCCCGATGTCGAGACGCTGCAGTACCTCCTCTTTGTCGGAGATGCGCAGATTCATATTCGTGGCCGCGAGATCGGCGAAGCGTCCGGGATCGGACACATTCATCTTGAGGATCTGCGGCACTTCGTTCGGAATGCGGTCTACGAGTTCGGCGAGCGTTTCCGCAGCCGCCACAGTGCGCGCCACGAGTTCGTCGAGCTCGATGGCATCGGCCGGCGTTTCCACGGCGCCTTGAATCTGCGCAATGGCGAACGGGTCGACCTGATCGATCGCGTCGATCGTGATCCGTCGCAGCCCCTGCAGCGTGATCTGGACCGTGTCGCCTGGCAGGTTGATCCGCTCGTGCACGCGGGCAGCCACGCCGACGCGTCCGAGAAAGTTGTGGGGCTCGATCGCGTCATCCCCGTCTCCGGCGGCGACGACCAAGGCGACGACCAACCCGGACTCCTCGTGGGCGCGGAGCAGCGCGAGGTTCTCTGGGGCACCCATCTGCACCGCGATCGTGCCCAACGGGTAGACGATCGTGGAGCGCAGTGCCATCAAAGGCAGCGTCGGGGGCAGCTCGGCGCGAAGAATCTCTTCCTTGCGCTGGCCGCGAGGCATCGGGATGCCGGGAAACCGCGGATTCGATGGTGGCACGTGACGGGCGAAGAAAGTGACAGCGTAATCCGGACACAGCCAATCTAGAACGGGCTGAAAGGCCCACAACGCGTGAATGCGACGCAAGTTGCGTTTGGGATGGCCTGTTCCGTCACCCCCCTGACCCGTAACAGTTGTACGGAGGGACGGGGTCCGTTAGCCTTTCCAGTCTATGTTTGACGAGCTCTCAGACAAACTCGGGAACGTCTTCGCGAAGCTTCGCGGGCGTGGCGTTCTCACCGAAGCCGACATCAAGGAAGGACTGCGCGAGGTGCGCCGCGTCCTCCTCGAAGCCGACGTGAATTTCTCGCTTACCCGTGAGTTCCTCGAACGGGTGGAGAAGAAGGCCGTCGGCGTGTTGCAGATCAAGACGATCCAGCCAGCTCAGCAGTTGGTGAAGATCGTCCACGACGAGCTCACGGCGATGCTGGGCGAACGGCGCGAGGGGCTCAAGATGAGCACGCTGCCGCCGACGATCATCATGATGGTCGGATTGCAGGGGTCGGGTAAGACGACTACGGCCGGCAAGCTCGCCCGCAAGCTGATGCTCGAGAACAAGTCGACGCGACTGGTGGCGGCCGACGTGTACCGCCCCGCCGCCATCGACCAGCTCGAGACGCTGGGCCGGGCGCTGAACGTGCCGGTGTACGCCGATCGCGACACCAAGGACGTGGTCGCGATCGCCAAGGCCGGTATCGATCAGGGTATGCGGGCGCGCGACCGCGTGGTCATCATCGACACCGCCGGTCGTTTGCAGATCGACGCCGACATGATGGACGAGCTCAAGAAGCTCAAAGCGGCGATCAAGCCCGACGAAATTTTGTTCGTGGCCGACGGCATGACGGGTCAGGACGCGGTGAAGATCGCGCAGGGCTTCGATGCCGCGTTGAACGTGACGGGCGTGATCCTCACGAAGCTGGACGGCGATGCACGCGGTGGTGCGGCGTTGTCGATCTACGGTGTGCTCAAGAAGCCGATCAAGTACATCGGTGTCGGCGAAAAGCCGGATGCGCTCGAGGAGTTCCATCCGGAGCGCATGGCTGGGCGTATTCTGCAGATGGGCGACATCGTGTCGCTCGTGGAGAAGGCGCAGGAAACGTTCGACGCCACCGAAGCGAAGAAGCTCGAGAAGAAGGTCCGCAAGGAAGGCATGGACCTCGAGGATTTTCTGACGGCCATGCGTCAGATGCAGAAGCTCGGACCACTCGAGAACCTGCTGAAGCTGCTGCCGGGCGTGAATTCGAAGATGCTGAAGGATGTCAAGATGGACCCGAAGCGCATGAAACACATCGAGGCCATCGTGTTGTCCATGACGCCACACGAGCGCAAGAAGCCGGAAATCCTGAATGGCTCACGTCGCGCGCGGATCGCGAAAGGCTGCGGCCGTCCGGTGAGCGAGGTGAACAAGCTGCTCGAGCAGTTCCGCGATATGCAGAAGATGATGAAGAAGATGGGCGGCGGCCCGGGCGGCCCCGGTGGCAAGGGGGGCGGTGGGATGCCCCGGATGCCATTCGGTGGCGGCGGGATGTTTGGCGGTATGCGGTGAACGAAACGGCGAGCGTCAGCTCGCCGTTTCTGTGTTCGCCAATGCGGTGTCGAGTCCCGGCCACGACGGCAGGTTGTACACGACGAGGGTGCGCAGGTAATGGCGCCCGTCGTCTCCGTGCTGGGTGAGCACGGCCGTGACACCGCGTGCCACCGCTTCGGCGTCGGCATACGGCGGCTCGAGCTCCTCGGGGATGACGCCTGCTTCGTGCTTCACGCCGGCGGTCTCGAGGAACGTGATCTGGATCTGCGGTTCGAGATCCACATAGAGCAACTGCAGCAGTTCCAGCTCATCTTGCGGCGTCTGCGCATTGAGGCGCACGAATTCGCGGGCGAGCTTGTCGACGGGCCACGATATCAGCGTGGCAGCGCGGAACCCGCCGCCCTTGGCGGCGAGGCGCTGCGAGTACAGCGTGCGCGCGCCCTTGTGCTTCGCGAGGGCGGACGTGACGAGCGACAGGCGCCGCTCGGGCGTCAAGGCGCGATAGGGAGTAGGTGACTTGGCCATGGTGACAAACTAGTGCACGAGGGGCCGGTTTTCCGAGGCCTCGACGGTTCTGGACGTGGCCGCGGTGGTTCCGGTTCTCGTGAATTGGGCGTAACCTCTGGCATACCCGTTCTCGAGCGTTTCTCCCCCTTTCCCACACGGCGCGGAATGCCACCAATCGCTCCTTCCCCTGTGCTCCGTCGGCTGGCTCGGTTGATTCTCGCGGTCGGGTGCGCTGGCACCGTCGGCTGCGCCGCCCCGCCCGCCTACGACGTCGTCATTCGCGGCGGCACCGTGTACGATGGGTCCGGCGAGACCCCCGTGATGGTGGACGTCGCGATCACCGGGGATTCGATCGTGGCGATCGGCGCGGTGAGCGGAACCGGTCGACTCGAGGTGAAGGCCGACGGTCTGGCGGTCGCTCCCGGGTTCATCAACATGCTGAGCTGGGCCACGGAATCGCTGATCGAAGACGGACGCAGTCAGAGCGACATCCGGCAGGGCGTCACGCTGGAAGTGATGGGCGAAGGGACGTCCATGGGGCCGCTCTCCGACACGCTGCGCGCTGACATGCTGGCGGAGCAGGGGGACATCCGATTCCCCATCACCTGGAAGACGCTGCGCGGCTATCAGGACTCGCTGGTGAAGAACGGCATCAGTACGAACATCGCGTCATTCATTGGCGCGACCACGGTGCGGATCAATCATGTGGGTTGGAATGACCGTGCGCCAACGGCCTCGGAGCTGGAGGCCATGCAGGCGGAGGTGCGAACCGCGATGGAAGAGGGGGCGCTGGGCGTGGGCTCGAGTTTGATCTATGCGCCGGCGTTTTATGCCAAGACACCGGAGCTGATCGCGCTCATGAAGGCGGCCGCGCCCTTCGGCGGCATGTACATCTCGCACCTGCGCAGTGAAGGGGCGCGACTCGAAGAAGCCGTCGAGGAATTGATCACGATAGCCCGTGAGGCCGGCGTACGCGCGGAGATCTATCATCTCAAGGCGGCCGGTGAGAGCAACTGGCCGAAGATGAACAGGGTCCTCGCGCGCATCGAAGCCGTTCGTGCCGAGGGGCTCGAGATCACCGCCGACATTTACCCGTATACCGCAGGGGCGACGGGGCTCGACGCGGCGATGCCGCCGTGGGTGCAGGAGGGCGGATATGCGGCGTGGGCGAAGCGCTTGCAGGATCCCGCCACGCGGAAGAAAGTGGCGCAGGAGATGCGCACGCCGACCGATCAGTGGGAAAGCTTGCTGCTGGCGGCCGGCTCGCCGGAGCGCGTGGTGCTGTCGGGCTTCAAGGCCGATTCGCTCAAGCAGTACACGGGCATGACGCTGGCCGCGGTGGCGAAGGTGCGCGGGACGACGCCGGAAGAGACGGCGATGGATCTCGTGGTGAAAGACGGCACGCGCGTGGGCACGATCTATTTCATCATCGATGAAGACAACATTGCGAAGGAGCTGAAGAAGCCGTGGGTGAGCATCGGCTCCGATGCCGGCTCACTCGCGTCGGAAGGCAAGTTTCTGAAGAGCAGTCCGCATCCACGTGCGTACGGCAGCTTTGCCCGCGTGCTGGGCAAGTACACGCGTGACGAACAGGTGCTCACGTTGCAGGACGCGGTGCGACGCATGTCGGCGCTGCCCGCCAGCAATCTGCGACTGGCGCGACGCGGCATGCTCAAGGCCGGCTACTTCGCCGACGTAGTGCTGTTCGACCCGGCCACCATTCGCGACAACGCGACGTTCGAACAGCCGCATCAGTACGCGAGCGGCATGCGTCATGTGTTCGTGAACGGCGTACAGGTGCTGAAAGATGGCGAGCACACGGGGGCCAAGCCGGGCCGGGTGGTACTTGGTGCGGGAGCCACGCGATGAACGACCGTCGGGAGTTCCTGCAGACGGTCGGACTCGTCGCGGCCGCCGCGACGAGCACCAGTCGCTTCGGTCTCAACGTGCGGGCCGGCCGCCCGGCGCATGATCTCGTCATTCGCGGCGGCACGATCTACGACGGCAGTGGTGGCGAACCACGCGTGGCCGACCTCGCGATTAGCGCGGGTCGCATCGCGGAAATATCCCCGCGCATCGCGGGCGCGGGCGGAGAAGAAATCGATGCCCGTGGACTGGCGGTGGCACCGGGATTCGTGGACATCCACTCGCACGGCGACGGCTCGTTGCTGGAGGACCCGCGCGCCGAGTCGGTGGTGCGACAGGGGATCACGACGATCGTGGCCGGCGCCGACGGGAGTTCGCGCTTTCAGGGCGACGGAGCGCGCGGCTTCAGCGCGTGGGCTACGGCGCTCGAGGCGG
>CAIUOO010000461.1 GCA_903900795.1 uncultured Gemmatimonadota bacterium
ACACGGATCATCGGCGAACGGTTACGCATGCTCCACGCCACGTTCACCGGCGCCTCGAATCCCGGAACAAGACGCTTGTAGGAATTCACCAGAGGATTCGTCACCGCGCACAACGCGCGGGCATGCTTCAGCAAGCCGCCGATGTAATGGAGCGCCGTCAGGCTCAACTCCCACTCGCGCTGCGGATCCCAGAACGCGTTCTGTCCCGCCGTAAACAACGACTGGTGCGTGTGCATGCCGCTGCCATTCTGCCCGAACACCGGCTTTGGCATGAACGACGCGATCAACTTGAACTGCCGCGCCACCTGCTTCACCACGAAGCGGAACGTCGCGATGTTGTCGGCCGTGCGCAGCGCATCGGCGTACCGGAAGTCGATCTCATGTTGCCCGTGTGCCACCTCGTGATGCGACGCCTCGACTTCAAATCCCATCTGCTCGAGCGTGTCCACGATCGCCCGGCGCGCCTCCTCGCCAAGGTCCATTGGTGCCAGATCGAAGTAGCCGCCCACGTCGTGGGTATCGGTGGCCGGACGTCCGTCCTCCGTCGGCTTGAACAGAAAGAACTCGGCCTCCATGCCGGCGTTCATCACGAAGCCCAACTCAGCCGCACGCGCCACCTGCCGCTTGAGCACATACCGCGGATCGCCCTCGAACGGCGTGCCGTCAGGACGATTCACGTCGCAGATCACGCGACCCACGCGTGCCGACGGCTCCCCCCATGGAAAGATCTGAAAGGTGGTGAGGTCGGGGGCCAGCAGCATGTCGGACTCCTCGACCCGCACGAAGCCCTCGATACTCGACCCGTCGAACATGATGTCGCCCTGCAGCGCCTTCCTGAACTGCGACGACGGAATCTCGACGTTCTTGATGACGCCCAGAATGTCCGTGAACTGTAGCCGCAAAAAGCGCACTTGGTGCGCCTCCGCCAACTCGAGAATGTCGGTGGCGGTGGCACCCGTCAGGACGGGAGGAACGAGGGAACGGCTCTGAATCGGCACGATTCGTCTAGAAAGGAGGAGTACACGCGTGCCGTATTGTAGTATTTTTCTCAGCTCATGACGTCATCGAATCTTTCCGGGGGCTCGTCCCCTTCTGGCGGCGCAGGGTTCTGCGCCGCGTGTGGCGCGGCCGTCTCCGCCGGCGCCCGCTTCTGTCATCGCTGTGGCACGCCGGTCGGACAGGGGCTGCCGCTCACGCGTACGCCGGCTGCCCCGGGTGGTGCCGCGTCCATCCTCCCGTGGGGCGTTGCCTTCGTGGCCCTGCTGGCGCTCGTGGCCATGGTCGCGGGCAAGAACTTCGGCGCCGCCAAGGGCTCCGGCATCGACGGATCGGCCAATTCGCTCCCCACGCAGGCCGTCGACGGGGCCAGTGCCGCGCCGTTCGCGCAGGGGGGTGGCGGAAGTGCCGCACCGAACATCGCCAATCTCTCGCCCAGCGAGCGAGCGAACCGGCTGTACACGCGCATCATGGAATACGCCGAGGCCGGCAAGGTCGACTCGGTCGCCTTCTTCGCGCCGATGGCGATGGCCTCGCACGAGATGCTAGAAGGGCCGACCGCCGACGAGCGATATCATTTCGGCCGCATCGCCGAGGTGACCAACGCGCCACCGGTCGCCAAAGCGCAGGCGGACACGATCCTTCAGGGCACGCCTAACCACCTGCTCGGCCTGCTCCTCGCCGCCCGCGCCGCCCGCATGACCGGCGACACCGCGGCCGCCAAGCGCTTCGACCAGCGCCTGCTCAAAGCGCTCGAACCGGAACTCGCCACGCGGTTGCCAGACTACGACATGCACCGCGCCGAAATCGACCGTGCCGCCGAGGAGGCGCGTCGCCCCAACTGACGCGTCCGCGCGTGCCCGCGATGGACTCATCGAAGACGTGGCCACCAGTGCCCCGGCCAGCGTCGCCGGCGGGATGGCAGCGAGTTCCCGGTCGCCGGTCGACTCCTCGAACCACGCATCTACTATGCCCTGCATGCAGTGGTGCACGCGGGCACCGTGGAAGGAATTCCGCGGGTGAAGTAAGCCGAACGCTTGACTCCCACGCTTTTTGTATGTACTTGGTCGTGCTAATCAGCAGCACACGAAGTCGTGGGTATCACGAGCGGCGTTGCCGCAGCCGGTGGACAAGCCGCTGCGGACGACGACCAGGTTCGAACTTTTCCGAGGAGAGGAGGCGTCATGCCGCGTGGCGACGAGATTGGGAAGCTCCATCTGATGGATGACGACATGGATGATGTGGGCTACGGCCGCTCGTCGTACGACGAAGATGACGAGGATGGCTACGGCCTCCCCTCCGAAAGCGGCGACTCCCTCTGGGATAGTGCCGAGGACGACGACGAGGACGACGACGAGGACGACGACGAGGGCGACAGCTTCGAGGACGAACTGATCGAGGACGAGGACGACGAAGACGACATCTTCAGTCGTCCCGTACGTCGTGGCCCAGGCCGTCCGCCCAAAAATCCGGGTGCGCCCAAGCCGGCCCCGAAGTCCAAGGCGCCCAAGCCGGAACCCAAGGTGCACGTGCCTGAGGTCATCGACGAGATCGACGACATCGACGACCTCCTGGACGACGGGTCCGACCTCATGGACGAAGCTCCCGCGCCGCCCAAGGCTCCCAAGGCTCCCAAGGTGGAAGCGCCGGCGCCGGCAGCCAAGCCGGCCGTGAAGGCGCCGGCCGTGAAGGCGCCGGCCGTGAAGGCCCCGGCCAAGAAGGCCCCGGCCAAGAAGGCGCCGGTCAAGAAGGCGCCGGCCAAGAAGGCGCCGGCCAAGAAGGCGCCGGCCAAGAAGGCACCGGCCAAGAAGGCACCGGCCAAGAAGGCGCCGGCCAAGAAGGCGCCGGCGAAGAAGGCACCGGCCAAGAAGGCGCCGGCCAAGAAGGCGCCGGCGAAGGCCGTGAAGAAAGGCGTCGCGAAGAAAGCGCCCGTCAAGAAGGCACCCGCGAAGGCCGTCAAGAAAGCCGTCAAGCCCGCTAAGAAGAGCGCGAAGCGCCGGTGATGCCGCCCGACGAGCAGCCGCCGTTCGTGCGGCGGCTGCTCGACGCGCTGCCGCTGACCGTCTGGTCCGTCGATCTCGACGGACGCATCACGGCGGCGAACAGCGCCTGGTCCAAATTCGCGACGGACAACGGAGCGCCCGGCATTGCCTCGGAACAGGCAGTGCTCGGGCGTTCCGTGTTCGACGGCGTCTCCGACGACGCATCGCGCGAGCAGATCGAACGGGCCATGGCCCTGCTGCGCGAACGGCGCGTTCCCGTGGTGCGTTGGGAGTTCCCCTGCAGCTCACCCAACGAGGAACGGGTCTTCCTCATGCAGGTCACCGCGATCGACGACGGCGAAGAGGTCTCCGGCTTTGTCTTCTCCACCGTGGACATCACGCCGAGCCACCGCTCACGTGAAGCGCTCATCAACACCGGCATCGCTCTCGCCGAAGCGATCTCGCTCGATCGCGTCTATGAAGAGGTCGCACACCAGTTGCGGCGCGCCGTCCCCTCCACCGGCTTCGTCATTGCCCTCGCCGACGACGACACCGCTGAATTCCGCATAACCCACCGGCAAGGCTACGACGCGCACAGCAGTCCGCAGCTCGAGGCTCGGCTGCTCCGCACCTGGCTCGACGCGCTCGCCACCGGCAACGTCGCCCGACAGTCCACCAACGTCGGACTCGAAATCACCGCCCCGCTGATCACCGGCGAAGGGGTACTGGGGGCGATCACCCTGTACGCCGAACCCATCGAGTCCGAACAGGCGCTCGAAGAAGCCGAGCGCGTGTTGGCCGTGATCGCGGCGCAAACGGCCGTGGCCATCGAGCGTGCCTGGCTCGTTCGACGGGTCGAGTCGAAGCGCCGGCTCGAAGCAATCGGGGAGGTCGCGGCGGGTGTCGCCCACGAGCTCCGCAATCCGCTCTTCGGCATCTCATCGGCCGCGCAGCTGCTGCAGTTTCGCGCCAAGGAAGACCCGGTCGTCGAAAAGAACGTGGGGCGTATCCTGCGCGAGGTCGAACGCCTCAACCGCATGGTGACGTCGCTCCTCGAGTTCGGTCGTCCCAACGCGGCTCATCTCGTGCCCGGCGACCCGGAAGCCGTGTGGGACGACATTCTCGAGGGCGAACGGGCCCGCCTCGAAGCGCGGCAGCTCACGATCCGCCGGGGGCGCCCGGAGCATCCGGTGCGCAGCCTGATCGACCTCGAGCAGCTCGGACAGGTCTGTCGAAACATCCTCGTGAACGCCTGCGACGCCGCGCCGGAGGGCTCGGAACTCGTACTCGTCTCGCAGGTATCGCCCGTGGGTGGATGGCGCTGCCGTCTCTCCAATGGTGGCCCGGCCATCCCGCCCGACGTCCTCCCGCACGTCTTTGAGTTCTTCTACTCGACCAAGACGGGCGGCACCGGTATCGGACTGGCGCTCTGTCAGCGCATCATGGACGAACACGGCGGCACCATCAGCATCGACAGCGTCCCCGAAGCCGGCACTACCCTCACGCTCACGCTTCCCCCCACGGCGGCCACGTGACGTTGTCGCTCCTCGTCATCGACGACGACGAGACCGTGCGCTCGACGCTGGTCGAATTCTTCGAGACGTTCGGTTACACCGCGCGCGGCGCGTCCACCGCCACCGAAGGGCGGCGGCTGGCCGCTGAACACGCCCCCGACGTGGTGCTGCTCGATCTGCGCCTCCCCGACGCCGACGGCGTCCGGGCCCTCGAAGCGCTGCGTGCCGACGATCCCGACCTCGCCGTCATTGTGCTCACAGGGTACGCCGACGTGCGGACCGCCGTCGCCGCCATGCAGCACGGCGCGGCGGATCTGCTGGAGAAGCCGGTCGATCTCGAACTGTTGGCCGCCGCCGTCACCCGCGCGGCGGAACGTGGCCGCCTCCGACAGGAAGTGGCGCTGCTTCGCGCCCAGGGACGGACCCTTGCGACCCCGCCCGCCATGGCCCCGACGGTCTCCGACCTGATCGATCTCGCCGCGCGCAATCCCGATGCCCCGATCCTCCTGCAAGGGGAAACCGGCACGGGAAAGGGATACATCGCGCGACAGATTCACGATCGCTCGGTGCGGAATCACTCGCCGTTTGTCGAGATCAACTGCGCATCGCTCTCCGCCACGTTTTTCGAAAGCGAATTGTTCGGACACGAACGGGGAGCCTTCACCGACGCCCGGCAGGCCAAACGCGGCTTGCTGGAAGTGGCCGGCGACGGCACCGTCTTTCTCGATGAAATCGCCGAACTGAGCCCCGACGTCCAACCCCGGCTGCTCAAGGTCCTCGAAGAGCGCAGTTTCCGACGCTTGGGCGGCACCACCCTGCTCCGGTCGTCAGCCCGGGTGGTGGTGGCCACGCATCTGTCGCTCACCGACGCCGTGGCCGACAAGCGCTTTCGAGCCGACCTCTATTATCGATTGCAGGTCCTCACCATCACCTTGCCGCCCCTCCGTCAGCGTCAGGACGAGATTCTGACGATGGCCATGGCAATGTTGCCGAAGGGCAGTACTCTCACGAACGAAGCGGAGGACGCGCTGGCGAGTTACCGGTGGCCGGGCAACATCCGCGAACTCAAAAACACCATCTGGCGAGCCGCGATCTTGGCCGAAGGTCGACCTATCGAGCCGATGCACCTCGGTCTGGTGCAGCCCGAGGCCCCAACCGCGCCGGGGCCGACCGTGCCCCACCCCCGCACGCTGCAGCAAGCCGAGCGTGAGGTGATCCGTGAAGCGCTGGCCGCCAGTGGCGGAAACCGCACCCATGCCTCGCGCGTTCTCGGGATCGCCCGCTCAACCCTGCTCGAGAAACTCAAGCGCTACCCCGCCGACTTCGGCTGAACGCCTGCAACCGACCGGATTCGATTGTCCGGAAATCGCACAGCCGTCACGGCGTCCGACCGGATTTCCGACGGCAATGGCGAGCACTCTTGTGAGACAATGTTCCGTTAAGCCGTTCAGCGGAAAGGCGTTGCGCTCAGCCCGCGGGCAGCGGCCCGCTTCTCGCTCTGCTGCCGGTCATGAACAAGCCCCCTGACGCCAGCAAGTCGGTCCTCATCGTCGAAGATGAGCAGTCCATCCGCGATGTCCTCGTCGAACTCTTCGAGGTGGAGGGCAATCTCGTCAGTTCCGCGGAACTGCTTCCCGAAGCCCTCGAGCGCTTGCGTACGCAGCGCTTCGATCTCGTGGTAACCGACCTCCGATTGGGCGGTAAGCGCGACGGCGGGCTGCAGGTCATGGCCCTCGCCGGCATGCTCTCGCCCGACGCCATGGTGCTCGTGCTCACCGCGTACCCCGACGATTCGAACCGGCAGGCGTCGTTCCGCTTGGGTGCGCTGCACTTCCTCGAGAAGCCGGTCGACCTCGCGACGATCGCACAACATGCCGCGACCGTCGGCGTTCGCTCCGCCTTCGCGCCGGCCGGCCACGACTGACGCACTGCCGTACAGCAGTCCGCCATCAGTTGCGTGAGCACGCGGCCCCGAACCCGCGTATATTGCGCTTGCCATGGCCGAGTCTCCCGTTCCTCTTCTTCGCGCGCACGCGCGCAATGCTCCGTGGAATGCCCGCGGGCTCGCGGCGCATGCCGCGGCTCTGGTGGATTCTGCTGGAATGAAGCCGACCAACGCGTCCGCGCGGGCCATGCCCAGCGCACGCGCCGTACGCTTCTACGTCGCCAATGGCTTGCTCGATCGGCCGGAAGGCGCTGGAACGGCCGCCACGTACGGCTATCGGCATCTGTTGCAGTTGCTCGCCATCAAGATCCGACAGCGCGAAGGGCAGACCCTGGACGCGATCAAGAAGGAGATGCGGGAGGTCGCCGGCGATGCCCTCGAACGGCGCGTCGCCGTCTCGCTGGCGCCGGCGCTCACACTGCAGATGGATTCCAGCGCGCCGAAGCAGAACGGCGTGGCCACATGGCGACACGTGCCGATCGCCGACGGCGTGGAGTTGCACGTGCGGGATGACTCCCCGGCCGCGCGCGACGACTTGCTTGTCTCGCTGCGCGACATGCTGCGCCACACGCTTGGCCGGAACGACTTCGGGACCTGATCTGCACCGCGGGGTGATAATCCGGCTTGGGCCCCGCCAGTCCGCACGACGCTGTTCGTCCCCCCGCTGTATCCAACTCCTGCTGCAATTTCTCCGCGTCGCATATTGCCTGTTCCGGGCAACGCCCGACGCGGTGCCGCCTTTCGTGTGCACTCATGGCATATCGCGTTCTCGTCACCGACGATGTCGATCCAGAAGGACTCGCCCTGCTGACGGCCGAGCCCGAGCTGCTCGTTGATGAAGTCCCCACGCTGCCCAAGGATGAGCTCCTGCAGCGCATCGGCGACTACGACGCGATCGTCGGGCGCAGCGCCACACGCATCTCCGCCGAGCTGCTGCGCGCCGCCACGAAGCTGCGGGTCGTCGGTCGCGCCGGCGTCGGCGTCGACAACATCGCGCTCGATGTCGCCACGCAACTTGGCGTGGCAATCATCAACGCCCCGGCCGGCAACACGGTCGCCGTGGCCGAGCTGTTCTTCGGTACCGTGATCGGGCTGCTGCGGCAGCTGCCCGCCGCCGCGCTCTCCATGCAGAACGGGGTATGGGATCGCTCCAAACTCATGGGACGCGAACTCAAGGGAAAGACGCTCGGCATCGTTGGCCTTGGTCGCATCGGCAGCGAAGTCGCCGCGCGCGCACACGCCTTCGGCATGACGGTCGTGGCCTTCGATCCCTACATCGCCGATGAACGCTTCACCGCCCTGCGCGTACGTCGCGCCGCCTCGCTCGATGCGCTGATCGGAGAAAGCAACATCCTCACGATGCACGTGCCGCTCAACGACGAAACGCGCGGCATGATCGGCAAGCGCGAACTGGGGCGGCTCCCGGCCCGCTCGATCGTGGTCAACATGGCGCGCGGTGGTATCGTCGACGAAGCGGCGCTGCTGACGGCGCTCGACGCCGATCAACTGCGCGGCGCCGTGCTCGACGTGTTCACCGCCGAGCCGCTCGCCGCCGATTCGCCGCTGCGCACCGCGCCCAATCTGCTGCTCACGCCGCATCTCGGCGCCAACACGGTCGAAGCGCAGCGCAATGTGTCGCGCGACGTCTGCCTCGCGGTGCGCGATGCGCTGCTGCACAACGACCTCTCGAAGTCGATCAACGTCGCCGGCGGGTCGGGCGAGTGGGGAGACTTGCAGCCCGCCATGCTCGTGGCGCGCCGCGCCGCGGCCGTGGCGCGGGCCGTGCTGGCCGACCAGGGCATGCGCGCCGTGCGTCGGTTGACGCTGCGCATCGGCCCCGATCTCGCCCATGGTGCCGGTCCGTTGCTCGCGGCCGCGGCCGCGGGCGTACTGGAAGGCGTGATCGAGACAGATCGTCTCAATCTCATCAACGCGCGTAGCTTGGCCGATGCACGCGGTCTCGAACTGTCCGTCGGGGAATCCAGCGAACTCGGACACCCGCGCGCCATCGAAGTGGCGCTCGCCGGCGGCATGCAGCAGCTGGCGGTGGCCGGTGTGGCGCCCGAAGACAGCACGCCCCGTCTCACGCGTATCGGGCAGTTCCACGTCGATGTGAATCCGCGACAGACACTGCTCATTCTCACGAATCACGACGTGCCCGGCGTCATCGGACGCGTCGGTACGCTGCTGGGTGAGCGCAAGGTCAACATCGCCGAGTATCACCAGGCGCGCTTGGCGCAGGGCGGCGATGCCCTGGCGGCGATCTCGGTCGACGGCACGGTCAGCGAAGATACGCGCAAAGCGCTGCTCGAACTGCCCGACGTGCTCACCGCCAGCGTGGCGCACTTCGGCGCCGAATAGGCGAGCGCCCCATGAGTATCGCCAGCGACATCACGACCGTCGACCTCGACATCCGTCGGGCGTTTGCGCGCGACGCATCGGGACTCGAAATGATTCCCGATGCCGTGGCGCGTCCGACCAGCATCGAGGAAGTCACCGAGCTGCTGCGCGAGGCCACCTCGGCCCGTACCGCGGTCACCCCCGCGGGCTGGCAGTCGAGTACGACCGGCGCATCCATTACGGACCACGGGCTGCTGTTGTCGTTGCGCGGGCTGGGCACGATCGGCGAGGCAGACACCGACACGCGCAGCATTCGCGTGGGGCCGGGCGCGATCGTGGCGGATGTGCGCCGGGCCGCCGAGGCGGCCGGCCTGCTCTTCACCCCCGATCCTACCAGCGAAGAAGAGTCCACCATCGGTGGCGCGATCGCCTGCAACGCCTCCGGCGCCCGCTCACTGCGCTACGGCGCGACGCGCCCGCATGTCCGGGCCATCACGGTGCTGCTGGCCAGCGGAGAGCGGCTCGACCTCCGTCGCCCGCAGTTGGAGAAGAACACCGTCGGGTATCCGATCGCGCACGATCCGGTCGATTGGTTCGTCGGCAGTGAGGGCACCCTCGGTATCGTCGTGGAAGCGGAGCTCGCGCTGCACGCGCTCCCCACGCAGGTGCTTGGTCTCATGGTCCCGTTCGAGCGGGAAGACGATGCACTCGCGTTCGTCGTATCGGCCCGCCGTTCCACTGCCGTGCATCCGCGCTGTCTCGAGTTCTTCGATCAGGGCGCCATGGACATCGCGCGCGCGGCGGAAGGCAGCACGGGTTGGGCCACGAACGCCACCGCCATGGTGTATGTCGAGGAAACCGGCGCCGATGAAGCGCAGCCCGACGATGAACTGCCGCTCGAAGCGTGGCTCGAACTCGCCGACGCGCACATGGCGCTCAGCGCCGACATTCGCGTGTACGATTCGGCCACGGCGCTGCGCGAAGCGCGCCATCTACGTCATGCCGTGCCGGCCACGATGAACGAGCGCGGTACCGCTCGGCGACCCTTCGGCGGCCGCAAAGTCAGCACCGACTGGGCGGTGCCGTATCCGCGACTTGCCGACGCACTGCACATGGCGCGGCGCTTTGCCGCCGACGCCGGCGTCGCGTCGGGCATCGCGTACGGACACGCCGGCAACGGCCATCCGCACCAGAATTTCATCGCGCAGGATGCCGAGGAATTGCATCGCATCGAACGCGTAGTCGAGGCCACATTGCGCGAAGTGATCGCGATGGGCGGTACCGTGGCCGCCGAACACGGCATCGGGAAGCTCAAACGCCGGTGGCTGCCGATGCAGGCCAGCCCCGCACAACTGCGCGTCATGCGCGCGATCAAGCGCGAATTCGACCCGCTCGGTCTGCTCGCGCAAGGCAACGTGCTGTGAACACGACCACCACGGCTCCGACGGTCGATCTTCGACGCCCGCGATTCAAGACGGTCATTTTCGACGTCGACTCCACGGTCTGCGCGATCGAGGGGATCGACTGGCTGGCCGCACGACGCGACCCCGACGTGGCCCGTGAGAGCGAAGCGCTCACGGCGCAGGCCATGGCCGGCGAGATCCCGATCGAAGCGGTGTACACCCGTCGACTCGAGCGCATCCGTCCCACGGCCGGCGAGCTGATCTCGCTGGCGGAGGCCTATCGGGAGTCGCTACAACCCGGCGCGAAAGAACTCATCACGCTGCTGCAGCGCGCCGGCTGCCAGGTGCATCTGCTCAGCGGGGGATTACGTATCGCGATCGTGCCGATCGCGTTGCAGTTGGGTGTGCCCTCCGATCGCGTGCACGCCGTGACGCTCACTCGCGACAGCGATGGTACCATGAGCCTGCTCGATGGCGACCAGCCGCTGTCCACGCAGCGCGGCAAGCCGCTCACGGTACATCAGCTCGGGCTGGCTAAGCCGATCGTGATGATCGGTGACGGTTCCACCGATGCGGCCGTGCGTGGTGTCGTCACGGAGTTCATCGCCTACACCGGCGTCGCACGCCGTGAGAACGTGGTGGCGGTGGCCGATGCTGAAGCCGACAGCTTCGCCGCCTTGTATCCCTTGCTCTTCCAACCCACGTCGTCCAGATAAGGCGCCCCATGTCCGACTTCGGTACGTTCTTCCTTCCCGGACCCACCGAGGTGCGGCGCGAAGTGCTCGAGGCGATGCTGGCGCCGATGCTGCCGCACCGCGGCGCGGTCTTCGAAGCGCTGTTCGCCAGAATTCAGGAGGGGCTGCGTCCGATTTTCCGGACCACCCGCCCGGTGTATGTGTCGAGTTCATCAGCCACGGGACTCATGGAGGCCGCGATCCGCTGCGCGGCGCCTGGGCCGATTCTCTCGATGGTGAACGGCGCCTTCAGTGAGCGGTTTGCCAATATGGCGCTGGCCTGCGGCCGCGAAACACATGTGATCGGCGGCGACTGGCATCGGGCCGTTCCGCTTGATGTCGTCGAAAGTGCCCTTCGCGAACGCCGCTTCTCGGCCATCACCGTCGTCCACTCCGAAACGAGCACGGGCACGCTGACGTCGTTGCCCGAACTCGCCGCGCTCGCGCATCAATATGGGGCGGCGGTGTTGGTCGACTCGGTCACCGGCATCGGTGGCGTGCCCGTCGAAACCGACGCATGGGACCTCGACTTCGTGCTCACGGGCTCGCAGAAAGCGCTTGCGTTGCCGCCAGGCCTCGCCTTCGGCGTGGCCTCCGCACGCTACATCGAACAAGCCCGCCAGGCCACGGCGCGTGGACTCTATTTCGACATGGTCGAATTCGAAGAATTCGTTCATAAGCACCAAACACCAAGCACGCCGGCGATTTCGCTGCTGTACGCCACGGCGGTACAGGGTGAACACATTGCACGCGAAACCATCGAGGCGCGCTGGGCCCGCCATACTGAGATGGCCAACATGACGCACGCGTGGTTGCGATCCCTGCGCGAAGACACGGGCCAACCGTTCTGCGTGTACGCGCCCGAGCACGCGCGGAGTAGCACCGTTACCGCGATCGCATTGCCCCCGACACTGAAGGCCGATGACATCGTGAAGGGGGTCGCGAAGCGCGGCTTCGTGATTGGCAGCGGCTACGGCAAACTCAAGAGCAGCACGTTCCGCATCGGCCACATGGGCGACCATACCCCCGATCGGCTCGCGCTGTGCCTCGACGCGACAGCGGATACCATTCGCGAGTTGCTGGCGAAGTAGATCACAACGGCAACAGCAACGGCAACAGCAAAGGCAACAGCCAGAACACGGATCACACCGATTTGCACCGGAAACAACACGGATAAGCAAACAGCGCTTTTTCGCTTATCCGTGTTGTTTCCGGCCATCCGTGAACTCCGTGTTCTGGCTGTTGCCGTTTGTAGTTTGTTTTTTGCAGTTGTGGTGTGCAGTTGCTGTCTTAGTTCCCTTCAGCCCCCCGAGACGCCCCATGACCGACTCACTCGATTTCAGTGGCAAGCTCATCGTGATCACCGGTGTCGGCCGTGCCGGTCAGGTCGGTGAGGCGGTCGCGCTCGCCTTCGCGCAGCGTGGCGCGACGCTCGCCTTGCTCGATGTGCAGCCGGCCGAGGTCGAAGCCCGCGCCGCGTGGCTCACGGCACAGGGATTCATCGCGAGCGCGCATGTCGCCAATCTGGCGGATGCCGACGCCGCCAAGGCCTCGGCGGATCAGGTGGTGCAGCACACCCAGGCACAGTTCGGCGGCCAGGTGCACGCCGTGATCTGTGCGGCGGGCGGCTTTGAAATGACGGGCCCGATCAGCGAGGCCGATCCTGCAGCGTGGCACAAGCAGTTCATGATCAATCTCGAGACCGCCTTCGGGACGACGCGTGCGTTTCTGCCAGCCGTGCGCGCCGCGAAAGGGAGCTTTGTGTACTTCGGCTCAGTCGCGGCGCTGCCAGGCAGCGCACCGAAGAGCATTGCGGCCTACGCCGCCGCGAAGAGTGGCGTCTTGACCCTGATGCGGGCCGTTGCCGCGGAGGAGAAACCCCATGGCGTACGAGCCAATGCCGTGGCGCCGGCATCCATCCGCACCGCCACCAACCTCTCCAGTATGGGCGACAAGTCCGAGTACGTGGATCGTGAGTCGGTAGCCGATGTCATCACCTTTCTCGCCAGCGCGCTCGCTCGGAATGTGTCCGGACAAGTGATTACGCTGGCGTAGACTGGCGCCGGTCCCGTCGAGCGGACAGCTTACTCCTTCGATGACACTCGCTGCACGCAAGCGCTCGGCAGTGCGCGGGGTGATCCTCGATCGTTCCCTCGAGGAACTCCCGCTCTTTCGCCTCAGCGACTCCGCCGACGATACGCCGGTCTCGTTCTCAACAGAGACCGGAGGGCGGTGGCGCGTCATCCCCGCGCCCGGCGATCGCCTGCCCGGCACATTCGATCAGGACGTGTACGTGGAGCTGCTGCACCGCTACCACGAGGCCGGCTCGCCCGCCGACGGCGCGATCACCTTTACGTTGCATGCGTTCCTGCGTTCCATGGGCCGACGCGCCGATGGACGCACGTACGAGCAGCTGCGCGCCGCGCTGTCGCGACTGGAACGGACCACCCTCGAATCGATCGGCGCGTACTGGTCGGCGCAATCAGGCCACGAGGATATCAGCTTCACGGTACTGAGCACCGTCTCGGTGCAACGCCGACGGGTGGCCGACCGTGAGCAGCTGCACCTGTTTGGCAACCTGGCCGCCGGTGAACCCGGCGACGCCCGCGTCACATTGTCAGCGACAGTCCGCGCCAATCTGGCGGCTCGCCATACCATCACGCTGTCGGCGGCGCGCTATCACGCGCTCTCATCACCGGTCGCCCGTCGGCTGTATCGCATGCTCGAAGTCGCCCGATCGGATGGTCGTCTGTCGTGGCGCATACCGCTGGAGCGGTTGGCCGAGCAGCTTCCCCTGACGCAGCGCTACCCGTCGCACCTCCAGCGCGTCCTCCAACCCGCACACGAGATGCTGTTGAGTGCCGGTCTGGTCAGAGACATCGCCGTTCGGCAGTATGATCGGGTCTGGAACGTGGACTATGTCCTCGGCTCCCGTCCCCGAGAAGAGACCTGACGGCGACGTACCGGAACAGCATCGGCCGGCAGGCGTACGTATTCTAGAGAGTTCTTCCCGGTCCCTCCTCTGAGAGCAGCCGCATGACACGAACCCGTAAGGCCGCCCTGGCCAGTCTGATCCTCCTCCCCGTGCTCGCCGGTGGCTTTGCCCTGCAGGCGCGTTCCACGCGTGGCGGAGCTCAGCTCCTCGACCAGGTGCTGACGTTCGTCGCCCTGCGGTACGTGGACACGCTCGACGCCCAGCAGCTCTACGAGAAGGCCGCGCGCGGCCTGGTGAAGGAACTCAACGACCCCTACACCGAACTCTTCACCCCCAAGCAGCTCGAAGAGTTCTCGCGCAACACCAACGGTCGCTACGCCGGCATCGGCATGGAGATCTCGAAGGTCGGTGACTACGTGACCGTGAATAAGGTCTTCCCGAACTCCCCCGCCGAGGGCGGTGGCGTGCAGGAAGGCGACAAGATCATGATCATCGATACGACCAATGCGCGGGGATTCAACACGCAGCAGGTGCAAAACAAGCTGCTCGGCCCTGTGGGGTCGCCAGTCGTCGTTACGTTCGGCCGGATTGGTGTGCCCCAGCCCGTGAAGATGAAATTCACACGGGCCGAGATTAAGGCGCCTGCGGTTCGGTACAGCATGATGCTTGATGACCGTACCGGCTATGTGCCGCTCGAGCGCTTCTCCGAGCAGGCCACCGAAGACATCGCCAATGCCGTGATCGCGCTGAGCAAGCGCGGCGCAAAGGGCATCATCATCGACCTGCGCGGAAACCCGGGCGGCATTCTCGACGAGGCCTTCGCCATGTCGAACCTGTTCCTGCCCAAGGGCAAGGAACTGCTGTCCGTGCGCGGTCGCGGCGAATTCCAGAAGTTCGTCGCCGAGCGCGATCCGCTCGCTCCGGACGTCCCGCTCGTCGTGCTCGTCGACGGCGGCTCCGCCTCGGCGTCCGAGATCGTGGCCGGCGCCCTCCAGGATTACGACCGCGCGTTAGTGCTGGGCACCACCTCGTTCGGTAAGGGCTTGGTGCAGTCGGTGTACAATCTCGATGGCGGCTACGCCCTCAAGATCACGACGGGCAAATGGTTCACGCCATCGGGTCGCTCCATCCAGAAGGAGCGCAAAATGAACGCGGACGGCCAGTTCGTCGAAGTGCTCCCCGATTCCATGGAAACCGACTCCGTGCGGAAAGCGCGCCCGACCTTCAAGTCGGCGAGCGGACGTACGGTGTACGGCGGTGGCGCCATCACCCCCGACGTGATCATCGCTCCTGATACGCTGTCCGGCGCTGAGCAGGCGTTCCGGCGTGCCATCGCCCCCAGCTTCCAGAAATACTTCAGCGAGATTGCACTGATCGCCGAAGGCCAGAAAGGCAAGGTGAAGCCCGACTTCGTCGTGAATCCGGCATGGCGCGAGGCGCTCTATCAGAAGCTACTCGCCGACACGGTCAAGATCGACAAGGCCGTCTGGGACGGCGGCGCGCCGGATATCGACCGCGCCATCGAAGATCGGGTGGCCAAGGTCGCCTTTGGCGATACGTTGGTCCGTCGACGCACCCTCAAAGACGACAACCAGCTCCGCGCCGCGATCGACCTGCTCCGGAAGGCGGCGGTCCAGAAGGACGTCTTCACGGCTGCCGGAAGCGCCCCGGCCGTGACCAAGGCTGGCGTGGCCCGCCGCAGCGGCAACTGACCGCCCGCCGGCACAGGCGCCAGCCTTCGTAACTGTACGTATCTCTACTGAATTGCCGCATGGGCTGAACCTCTCTACGGTTCAGCCCATGCGTATTTCTGCCCCCCTTCCGATCCTCGTTGCAGTCGCCAGCCTCGCGGCGGCCTGCACCCCCTCGTCGCGCTCCAGCGCGACCACCAGTGCCGCCCCGATGGGCGACGTCATCGCCCCCGACAGCGGCGAGTCGCACATCGCGAACATCCGCCAGCTCACGAACGGCGGCGAAAATGCCGAAGCGTATTTCAGCGCCGACGGTCAGTGGATCACCTTCCAGTCCACCCGCGACGGCCGCACCTGCGATCAGCAGTACGTGATGCGCCGCGACGGCTCCGGCCTCACCAAGGTGTCCGTCGGTGGCAAGACCACCTGTGGATGGTTCCTGCCGGGCAGCCAGCGCCTCTTCTTCGCCTCCACGCACGACGCCGATAGCGCGTGCCCCGTGAAGCCCGACCCCTCGCAGGGGTACGTGTGGGGCATTGATCCCTTCGACATTTACACCGTCGGCCGCGACGGCAAGGATCTCCAGCGCCTGACCAACTACGGTGTCTACACGGCCGAGGGCGTGCTGTCACCTGATGGGAAGTCGATCGTGTTCACGTCGCTCAAGGACGGCGACCTCGACATCTACACAATGAATGTCGACGGGACCAACGTGAAGCGTCTCACCACGACGCCGGGGTATGACGGCGGGCCGTGGTGGTCGCCCGACGGCAAAAAGATCGTGTATCGCGCCTGGCACTACACCGATCCCGCGGAGCTCAAGGCCTACCAAGACTTGCTCGGCAAGCGCATGATCCGCCCGAACCGCATGGAGCTGTTCGTGATGAATGCCGACGGCTCCGACCAGCGACAGATCACCAAACTGGGCGGCGCAAACTTCGGCCCGTCCTGGACCCCCGACGGAACGCGCATCATTTTCTCGTCCAACCACGTCAACCCGCGTAGCCGCAATTTTGACTTGTACCTGGTGGGACTCGATGGAACCGGCCTCGAGCGGATCACCACCAACGGTGATTTCGACGGCTTCCCGATGTTCAGCCCCGACGGGAAGTCGCTGATCTGGGCCTCAAACCGCCACGATGCGAAGCCGGGTGAGACAAACCTGTTCCTCGCGGACTGGAAAAACTGACCGCCACGGTGCGTGCCGCAGCGGCGTCAGCGGGTTTCGCGCGTGGGGGGCGCGCCGCCAGCGGCGAAGAGACCGAGCGCCCGCATAAGATCGGCGGCGGTACACTGCTCCTCGACCGCGAGCCCCTCCATCACCTGCGTCAGCAGCGCCGCGTGCTCGGGGAAGATCTTCGCCACGAACTCCGCCCCGGCCGATGTCAGCGCGGCGTAGCGGGCTCGACGGTCTTCCTGACAGGTACGCCGCTCGACCAGCCCTTTCGCGGTCAGGCGATCCACAAGAAACGTGATGCCACCGCTCGACACCAGAATGCGGCGCTGCACCTCACCCAGCAGCATCGGGCCCCGGTGGTACAGGGCCTCCAAAATGCCGAACTCCGCGAGAGTGAGACCGTGACGCGCCACATCGGCTGACGCATGGGCGGCGATCGCCGCGTGGGCGCGCGACAGGATCACCCAGAGCCGCAGAGCCGCTGACGAGGCTTCGTCGAGATCAATCGCATGCGCTTCGGGATTGGGAGGCGTTTCCGAGCCGACAGCAGCAGCGCGCGTATGGGTTGCCATGTCGTCAAGCCTCTCCAACCCGGGCGCACGGCGCAAGGGTGCCCGACCACCTTCCCTCCGTCAGACGGGTCCACGAGTTTTCGGCATGTCGAGATTCGATCTGCGTACCGCCGCCGTGGGCGACCGGGTACAACATGAGTTCCTCGTGCGTGACCGCGCCGAGAAGATGACCAAGGCGGGAATGCCGTTCGTGGTACTCACGCTCGCCAACGGCTCCGGCAGCATTGAGACGGCGCCGATCTGGTCGGAAAAGCTGGACTGGTGCCTCGGTGCCGACCGTGGCAAAGTCGTGCAGGTGATCGGCGACATCGGCACATTCGGTGACAAGGGCGCCGGCAAGCGCCAGCTCACGGTCACGGCACCGCTCAGGGTCCTACCGTCGGACCAGTTCGATCCCACGGAGTTTCTGCCGCGGATCGACGTCGAAACGGAGCGGGTGTGGGACGCCTTCGACGACCTGCGCGCCAAGATCACGTCGCCCACGGTGAAGGCCGCCGTCGATCTGTTTTTTGCGGATGACGAGTTCCGCGTGCGCTTCGAGCGCACCCCGGGCGCGGTAAACGGCCACCATTCACAACTCGGCGGCTTGCTGCTGCATGTGTTTGAAGTGACGAAGATCGCCAAGACGATTGCCACGACCGTGCGGAAGGCGAACGCCGACCTCGCGGTGGCCGGTGCGATGCTGCACGACATTGGCAAAGTCGAAGCGTACTCCACCTCCCCGGAGGGCTTCGCGCATACCTCCACGGGTATGCTGCTGGGTCACGTCACGTTGGGCGCCCTGATGTTCGACCGGAAGCTCCGCGAATCGGGATTGGCGCTGTCGGTCGCCCAGCGCGATGAGCTCCTGCACTTCATCCTGTCACATCACGGCGCACTCGAATTCGGCAGCCCGGTGCAGCCCATGACGGTGGAAGCCGAGATCGTCCACTGGGCCGACGAAGCATCGGCCAAGGCCACGGACATGGTGGACGAGCTGGCCGATCCGGAGCTGTTCCCCCCCGGCACCGACATTGAAGTGTCCGCGAAGCGGTCGTGGCGCCTGGGGCGGAAGCTGTGGCGCCGGCCGGTCGCTTGGGACTAGGCAGTGCCGTCCGAATGATCCGGTCCGAGTGCCCTGTTCCTACGGGAACACCGTTTTTCCCCTCGACGGTGAATCCTAAAATGAAGTTTCGGTTTCGACGGTGCCAGATTTCGCAAGGGTGTTTTACATTTTTCCTCGCCGGCCGCTGGATCATGGCCGGGGCACTTTGCGCGATGAGGCGAGATGCGTAAGCCACGACCGAACACGTACAATCCAGCGCAGGCGCTGCATCTCATTGCGGCCGACCGTACTGGACTTCCGCTCAGTTGTCCATCTTGCGAGGGTCACATTGAACGTGATCCCGTGCTGCATCCACCGGCCCAGAATTCCCACGTCACGTTGACGTGCGCGAGTTGTGGTCGACTCGCTAGGTACATCGCCGGCGTGAACTGATTGCCACGCGGTCACGAAAAGAACGCCCCGCTCCGGAGTCCTCCGGGCGGGGCGTTTCGTTTGCATGGACCGACAGCACCGCCGCACGATCTCACCAGTTGATCGTGCCCTGCTTGGTGGTGTCCACGTCTTCGGCATCGCCCTTCTTGAACAGGAAGGCATCCATGTTGCGCGTAAGAAACGTGCGCGCCTGCGGATCCATGACGTTGAGTCCGTAGTGATTGATCAGCATGGTCTGCTGCTTCAACCACTGCCCCCAGCAATCCTTGCAGATCTCGCTCAGGATTCTGGCACCAACGGCGCCGGGGAACGGCGGCCGTTCGAAACCCTCTCGGGTCTGACTGCAGCGCGAGCAGGTTATATCAGCCATACGTTGACTCCGAAAGCAAGACGCGCGCACCGTCGCGCGTGGACGTCACGCAGCGTGCGAGTCAGCGGAATGATTGTTGGGGAGGACTTCACCGGTGGCAGTGCGGCCGGTCAACGAAAAGTAGCCCGGCACGCGGAGTGCGCCAGCGGTGGTGCTCGCACGGACGGCAACAGCCACCGCAACAGCTACCGCAACAGCTACCGCAACAGCTACCGCAACGGCCAGAACACGGAGACCACGGATCACACGGAAACAACACAGATAAGCAGAAAGCGCTTTTTGCGTATTTGTGGC
>CAIUOO010000462.1 GCA_903900795.1 uncultured Gemmatimonadota bacterium
CTCTCGCCTTTGGCTTTCGCGACGGTCTCCGCATGCCGCTTGAGCGTGGTCGAGATCCTGGTCTCAAACCGCTCGTCCGCTGGCAGCGCCAAATACGCTTGTGCGGCGGATGTCATGTTCCTCTCTCCCTCTTGTGATCGCGACTGAGGATGCGCCCGATGTGTCCGGGCGCCGTCCGTACACTACATCGACCCAGTGCCGACGTCAATGTCCGTATGGCGTCCGTACGTCTCAAGACTATCCTGATCCCGCCGCGTAACGCCAGCGAAGTCGACGGGCGTCCACAATCGCGACGAGCATCAGCAGTGGCTAAACCCTTGTTGTTCTTAGGGTTAGAGAGCCTATCCGGAGTTCGACCAGAAAACGGTTTTGCCGACAGATGTCCCAGGAGGTGTGTCCGTGGAACGTGTCGTTCACGACTGCGCTGCGTGAAGAGGCGTTCCGTCCGCGCGCGCTGTTTCGCAATGCGGACTCACGCGAGGGCACGCGCGCGCTGGCGGCATGACGAAGAACAGCTGCCCGTCGGCGTCGCCCGAATCGAACACCGGCACGATATGCGGATGCGGCAGTCGTGCGCTGGTGCTGCTCTCGAGCAGGACACGGTCTGCGGCGAGTTCGGCACATACCTGCGATAGCATCACCTTGACCTCCACTTCGCGGTCGTGCCGCAGGTTGTGCGCGAGATACACGATGGCCGTGCCGCCCGCGCCGAGCTCGCGCTCGATGCGGTACCGGCCGGCGAGCGCGGTGGTGGGACGCGAGGGCGTGTCACTCACGGGGTGATGCGTGCGGGCAGGATGATCAGAGCGGCAGACATACGGGGCCATATGGCACACTCATGCACGACCTGCGTCGGTTGATACACGGCCACCCCGACGCGTTAAAAGTGCCCCGTGCGCACTCGCGCGGTACCGTCATTGCCCAAGGGCAATCGCATCGTAAGCAGCGCATGCATTCCACGCTGCCACCCGATCCTTGCCACGCGTTGACAGTGTATATACTGCGTAGTACTTTTCCTCTTGTATTCGAGTGGGACTCGGACAAAGCCGCTTCGAACGCGACCAAACACGGGATCGACTTCCATGAGATCGTACACGTGTGGCGAGATCCCTGTGCGTTGTTCCTCGCGGTCGAGCACGAGTCGGAAGCGCGGTATCTGCTGCTTGGCGCGCTGGACGACCGCATCGTGACCGTCGTGTTCACCGTCAGGAAGCAGGCCATTCGATCGATCTCTGCCCGGTATGCCAGCCGCGAGGAGCGCCGACGCTATGCCCAAACGCCACGGGATGGGTAAGTCCAAGATCGTCCGCGTGCGGGCAGACCTGACCACGCCGCGGCCTCACAAGACCGCGCGCAGTCCCGTGCCACATGACGCCGAGATCGAGCGTCGGGCAGCGAACGATCCGGACAACCCACCACTCACGGCCGCGCAGCTTGCGTCGATGCACTTGTTGCGCGACGCACCGCCAAAAGTGCTACTCAGTCTGCGTATCGACGCTCATGTGCTGGCCGCCTATCGCCGCAGCGGGAAAGGGTGGCAAACTCGGATGAATGAGGTGCTGGCGGCGGCGGTCTCCACCACTGAGCCGAGCGTCTCCACGGTCGTTGATGACATCGAAACGTCAGCACGACGCACGCTGGCCCTCGCGCAGCAATTACGGCAGCGCGGCGTGGAGACCTGACGGTTCGCCGTTGCGGTGCGATTTCAACGACTCTTTCAACGACTCTGACCCCTTGAACAGCGCCGGACGTAACCAGCTGTGGGTGCTACCGGGCGACGGCGAAGCGCGCATGATCACCGCGCATCCCACGGCCGTGGAGCATTTCAGCTGGCGCCCCGATGGCGCTGCGGTGGCCTTTGCTGCCACGGACGAAGAGCCGCGCAAGGAAGGGGAGGCACGCTTCATCACCACCTTCGAAGTGGGCGCGCAGGACCTCTTCCTGCGCCGTACGCTGCGCCCGCGCGCCACGTCCCAACCAAGGGCCCACTGCGCCAGCGCCTCGGGCTTCTCGAGACGAATGCAGCCGTGGCTGAAGGCGCGCACATCCTTTGCGA
>CAIUOO010000463.1 GCA_903900795.1 uncultured Gemmatimonadota bacterium
AACCCGGGCCGTATCGGCAATTGGCTCACCACGACCCAGCTGGACATCGCGTGGCGAGAGAAAGTGCGCGGTACCACCCAGCTGGGTGACCCCGACCTCGAACGACACGCGGGTGCGCGTCGACGATTTCATGAAAATCATGGCCAACGCCTTACCCAACAACGGCTTACGGTCGTAGGCGCCGATGCGCATGCGCTCGGCAAGACCGAGCAGGGCAAACGTCTCCGCGGGGGAGAAGTCGGCGATGTTCAGGAAATCACGATGCGGCGGATGATGATGCGACATCCGTGCAAAACTATGGACGCGACGCGGCGGGACCAAGCCTTCAGCCGCTCACGCCGCCGTCTGGCTACAGGATGTACTTGCGGAGGTCCTCATCCTCACTGATCGACTTCAGGCGATCCCGCACCATGTCGGCATCCACGATCACCGCATCCTTCCCGCGGTCCGGCAGGTCGAACAGCACGTCTTCCAGCAGCGTGGTCATCACCGTGTGCAGCCGACGCGCGCCGATGTTCTCCATGCGCTCATTCACCCGCGTGGCCACCCGCGCCAACTCAGCGATGCCGTCTTCCCTGAACTCGAGCGACGCCCCCTCGGCTTCGACCAAGGCGGCATACTGCTTGGTGAGCGCGTTCTCAGGCTCTGTCATGATGCGTACGAAGTCCTGCTCCGTGAGCGGCTTGAGCTCCACGCGAATGGGGAAGCGGCCCTGCAGCTCGGGAATGAGATCACTGGGCTTCGACACGTGAAACGCGCCAGCGGCGATGAACAGGATGTGATCGGTTTTCACCGTGCCGTACTTCGTTTGCACGTTCGACCCTTCCACGATCGGCAGCAAATCGCGCTGCACCCCTTCGCGTGACACGTCCGGGCCACCGCCCTGCCCCCGCTCACCGGCAATCTTGTCGATTTCATCGAGAAAGATGATGCCCATCGCTTCGGTGCGTTCGAGCGCATCTTCGGTGATGTCATCGAGGTCGATCAGCTTCTCGAGTTCCTCATCGAGCAGAATGCGACGCGCCTCGCTCACCTTGACGGTGCGGCGCTTCTTTTTCTTCGGCATCATGTCGCGAAACCACTCGGCCACGCTCTCCATCCCTTCGTTGCCACCGGGGGTCACCATGCCGGGCATGCCCGGGCCCGACTGCGTCACCTCGAGCTCCACTTCGCGTCCATCCAGCTGACCGTCCAGCAGCAACAGCCGCAGCTTATCGCGCGTGCGCTTATGGCGCTCCAGCGCCGCGTCGTGCTCGGCCTTCACCTCCGGCGCATCTCCGGTCGCGACCGGCGGCACCGGCAACAGCAGGTCGAGCAGACGCTCGTCGACCTTTTCGTTGGCGAGATCTTCGATCTCCGACTCGCGCTCAGTGCGCACCATGTCGATAGCGCTCTCGATGAGATCGCGCACCATGGATTCGACATCGCGGCCCACGTAGCCGACTTCGGTGAACTTCGAAGCCTCCACTTTCGCGAACGGCGCCCCGGACAGCTTGGCCAGACGCCGCGCGATCTCGGTCTTTCCCACGCCCGTGGGGCCGATGAGGATGATGTTGTTCGGCGAGATCTCCTCGCGGATCGCTTCCGGCGCCCGCTGACGGCGCCACCGATTGCGCAGCGCGATCGCGACGGACTTCTTGGCGTCGGCCTGGCCTACGATGTAGCGATCCAGCTCCGCCACGATCTGCCGCGGCGTGAGGTCGGCGAGCCGAGCGATGGCCTGCTGAGTGCGAGGAGAGGGCATCCCGAACGCTAACGATCCGCCTAGCGTTCGGGGATGTCTCGGCGTCGCCGAGTTGTCCGCCTGCGGCCACGACCGGTTACGCGGTGGGTTCGAGCACCGTGATGTTGGTGTTTGTGTAAATACAGATTTCGCCGGCGATGGTCAGCGCCTTCCGCACGATCTCAGCCGGTGAGAGCGAGGTCTCGCGCACGAGGGCGCGTGCCGCCGCCTGCGCATACGGGCCGCCGGAGCCGATGGCGAGAATGCCGTCGTCGGGCTCGATGAGTTCG
>CAIUOO010000464.1 GCA_903900795.1 uncultured Gemmatimonadota bacterium
GCGCGTCGCGGCCGGCGGTGACGCGGGTCTGCTCTCAGCCGACGAGTACAAGAGCGTGGTGGGCGAGTCGTTCTGTTTTTCGGCGGGATCGTGGTGCGTGAGGCCCCGGGCTGTGTGCTCGGGGCCTTGTTGCTTTCGGCTGGCTAGGTGTGGGCGACCGCCCCGGTCGGAGCGTGGGATCCCCTTCGCGGCCTTGCTGTGGCGGCGAACATCGGCACGCCGCGCAGTATTCGCGCGCCCGCCACAGAGGGCCGCTCAGCGGACCCACGCCCCTCGCGGGGCTTGGGGGAAGCACACCGCCCCGCGCCGCCGGGCCCCGAGCGAGTCACGCAGGCCTCGTCGTCCCACACCCCAGCCCGCGATGAGCCCCCACTCGCCCGTGGTGCGCGCGTGCCACTCCCCCGCCTCCACGCGACGACGTCACACCGGGGGATGAATCCCGTCGCGGACTTTTCGGTATCACGCCGTTCAGTGCGAGGCACACGGAGTTCGGCCGCGGCCCCAACGCCAACGCGAGCGGCTGCCGGGCCGGGCGTCCCGTGAGCGGCCCTCTGTGGCGGGCGCACCAGCGCCGCGTGGCGCTCCCAAGCCCGCCGCCACAGCAAGGCCGCGAACGGGATGACCCGCGCCCGGAGCCGCGACTCATCGCACACCAACGCCCGCCCCGCACGCCCATAGCCCACAGCCCACAGCAGAACGGCGTGACCACCGAAGCAGTCACGCCGTTCTCGCCACTCACAACTCAAAACTCACGTCGTCGCGTACGACTCGATCGGCGGACACGCGCACACCAGGTTGCGATCCCCGAACGCGCTTTCGACGCGGCCCACGTACGGCCAGAACTTCCGCTCGCGCGTGAACGGCGTCGGATACGCCGCCTGCTGACGCGTGTACGGGCGATCCCACTCGTCACTCGTGACATGCGCCGCCGTGTGCGGCGCGCGCTTGAGCACGTTGTTCTCGCGATCCGTTTCCCCGCGCTCCACGGCCGCGATCTCTTCGCGAATGCCGATCATCGCTTCGATGAACCGGTCAAGCTCCGCCTTCGACTCGCTCTCCGTGGGCTCCACCATCAGCGTGCCGGCCACCGGGAACGACAGCGTGGGCGCGTGGAATCCGTAGTCCATCAACCGCTTGGCGATGTCTTCCGCTTCCACCCCGGACGCACTCTTCACGCCGCGCGTATCGAGAATGCACTCGTGCGCCACCAGGCCATTCTGGCCGCGATAGAGCACCGGGTAGTGCGCTTCGAGCTGCTTCGCCACGTAATTCGCATTCAGGATCGCCACCTTCGTGGCCGTCGCGAGGCCTTCACCGCCCATCAGCTTGATGTACACGTACGATATCGGCAGGATGCTCGCGCTGCCCCACGGGGCGGCCGAGATCGGACCGATCGCCTGCGTGCCACCGGTGGCAATGACCGGATGCGTGGGCAGGAACGGCACCAGCTGCGACGCCACGCCGATCGGGCCCATACCCGGCCCGCCACCCCCGTGCGGAATGCAGAACGTCTTGTGCAGGTTCAGGTGGCACACGTCGGCGCCGAGATCGCCCGGACGGGACACACCGACCATCGCGTTCATGTTGGCGCCATCCATGTACACCTGACCACCGTGCGCATGGATGATCCCCGTGATCTCCTTGATGCGCGCTTCGAATACGCCGTGCGTGCTGGGATAGGTCACCATCAGCGCGCCCAGGTTGGCCGCGTGCTGCTCCGCCTTCTCGCGCAGATCGTCCACGTCGATGTTGCCGTCGGTGTCCGTCTTCACGACGATCACCGAGAAACCCGCCATCACGGCACTCGCCGGATTCGTACCGTGCGCTGACTGCGGAATGAGACACACCGTGCGATGTGCGTCACCACGCGAGAGGTGGTAGGCGCGGATCACCAGCAGACCGGCGTACTCGCCCTGCGAGCCGGCATTCGGCTGCAACGACACACCCGCGAAACCGGTCACCTCCGCCAGATCGCGCTCGAGTTCATCGAACATCTGCGCATACCCCTGCGCCTGCGCGGTCGGCGCGAACGGATGCAGCTGACCGAACTCGGGCCACGTGACCGGAATCATCTCGGCGGTCGCGTTGAGCTTCATCGTGCAGGAGCCCAGCGGAATCATGCCATGCACGAGTGAGAAGTCGCGCGCCTGCAGCGCATACATGTAACGCAGCATTTCCGTTTCGCTGTGATAGCGATGGAACGTGGGGTGCGTCAGGAACGGCGTCACGCGGCGGAAGCGCTCGTCGTAGCGCGTATCCACGCCGGCGGTGACATCGGCGTACGAAAAGTCGACGGCGGCGTTGTTGTTGAACACCGTCCACAGATCGGCGACATCCTTCTCGGTCGTCGTTTCGTCCAGCGCCACCGTGATCGTGCCCGGCTCGAGCACGCGCAGGTTCATGCGGTGCGCTGCGGCGGCTACCAGAATGTCCTCCTGCCCGTGTGCGCCGACTTCCACGCGCACGGTGTCGAAGAACTGCTCGTGCGTAATCGCGAAGCCGAGCCGCTCGAAGCCGGCCGCCAACGTCGCGGCGTTCCGGTGCACGCGCTCGGCGATCTGCACGAGACCGTCCGGGCCATGGTACACGGCATACATGCCCGCCATCACCGACAACAACACCTGCGCCGTGCACACGTTGCTGGTGGCCTTCTCGCGGCGGATGTGCTGCTCGCGCGTCTGCAACGCCATGCGCAGCGCGGGCTTGCCTTCGGTATCGCGCGACAGCCCGATGATGCGGCCGGGCAGCAGACGCTTGAACTCATCGCGTGTGGCGAAGAACGCCGCATGCGGTCCACCGTAGCCCATCGGCACACCGAACCGCTGCGTGTTGCCGACGACGATATCAGCGCCCCACTCCCCCGGCGGCGCCAACAGGCACAGCGCGAGCAAGTCGCTCGCCACCGTCACCAAGGCGCCAGCGCTGTGCGCCGCTTCACACAATCCCCGATAGTCGACCACGGCGCCGTCGGTGCCCGGATACTGCAGCAGCACGCCGAACACGGTGTCGTTGAAGGCGAAGGTGCGCGGATCGCCCACCTGCACCACGATCCCGCGTGCCGAGGCGCGCGCCTCGACCACCGCGATCGTTTGCGGATGACAGTCACTGCCGATCAGGAAGACGTTGCGCGTCGCGCTGCCGCGCGAACCGAAGCACAGCGCCATCGCTTCCGCCGCGGCCGTGCCTTCATCGAGCAGCGACGCGTTCGCGATCTCCAGCCCGGTGAGGTCGATCACCATCGTCTGGTAGTTCAGCAACGCTTCGAGTCGTCCCTGCGCGATCTCCGCCTGATACGGCGTGTACGCCGTGTACCACGCCGGGTTTTCCATGATGTTGCGCAGAATCACGTTCGGCGTATGCGTTCCGTAGTAGCCCATGCCGATGAACGACCGGTACACGGCATTGCGCGACGCAATCACCCGGAGCGAGGCGAGCACCTCAGCCTCACTGCGCTCGGGCCCCGTGTTCAACGTGCCGCGGAAGCGGATGCTTTCCGGTACGACGGCGTCGATGAACGCCTCGAGGGAGTCGTAGCCGAGCGCGGCGAGCATCACCTGCTGTTCGGCGGCACTCGGACCAATGTGGCGCGGAATAAACGAATCGACCGCGACCGGCGCGGACGAGATGGTGCGCGTACCCATGACCATCCTCAAACGGGCCAAGCCCGTGCAAGCGTCGTGAAATCGTTGGGGCCACAAAGGCGCGTTTCGCCCGTGACACCATAAATTTAATCAACGTGAGCCCTCTCCGAGTTGTCCCCGCGATTACCCCCACGATCGCCGCCACGACGCGTCGGTCCGGACCGCCCGCAATCAGCGCGCTGGCGGGCACCGCCGCGGAGGTCATGCCGCGACACTGGACGTTCCTGCGCTCACCGGCGGCGGACGGGCTCACGAACATGGCCATCGACGCCGCGTTGCTCGATCTGGCCGGCGAGACGGCATGTGCGGTGTGGCGGTGCTATGGGTGGACCATGCCCACCATTTCATTCGGCCGGAACGAACGCACGCACGGGCGATTCTCGCCGGAGCGTCTGCGTGACGCGGGGCTGCACGCCGTGCGTCGCCCCACCGGAGGCCGGGCGCTGCTCCACGCCCGCGAAGTGACGTACAGTGTGGCCATGCCGCTGGACGAACGGCTGTCGTGGCGGGTGGCCTATGCCGCCGTAAACGACGTGCTGCTGCGCGCCCTGCAGTCGCTCGGCGTACCGGCGCAGCTGGTGGCCGAACATGAGACCGAGCCCGTCGCACCCAACGGGCCGGTGTGCTTCGACCAGCCGGCCGTCGGGGAGATCACCGTGCACGGCCGGAAGCTCGTGGGGAGCGCCGTCTGGCGGCAGGGCGGCGCCTACCTGCAGCACGGCAGCATTCTGCTGGCGGACGACCAAGCCCTGCTGGCCGACGCCGCCGACGTGCCGCTGCCACCGGCGCCACCGGCGGCGTCACTCGAAGCCTGCGCGCCGGCACAGGCGCACTGGATCGTCGTGGTGAACGCCCTCGCGGCCGCGCTGGCGACCGTGGTGCCACCGAATCCGGCGGGGACGATCGAACCGTTCGTCCCGCCCCTGGACTTTCCGGCGCGGGTGGCGTCGCATCACGCCGTCCTCGGGAATGACGACTGGCTCTGGCGCCGATAGGAAGCGTCGGGCATCGTACCTCGTGTGGTCGCCTCGCTGATCGGCCGACTCGTCTTTTCCGTCCCACTGCCTCACATGCGTCTCCCTCATCTTCGTCGGCTGGCTGCCCTCCTCTCGTTCACGTGCGCGGCTTGCTCCGGCGGCGAACAGCCCGCCGCCGGCGGTGAGACCGGCGGCACGATGATCGTGACCGTCCCCGCCGAGCCGTCGACGCTCTTTCCGCCGCTGATGTCAGGCACGCAGGGCGCGGCGATCGTCGGGGTGATCTTCGATCGCCTCGCCGAAATCGGCGACGGCCTCGAGACCTACGGAGACCAGGGATTTCAACCGCGACTGGCCACCTCGTGGATCTGGTCGACCGACTCCCTCTCCATCGCGTTCGCGCTCGATTCCATGGCGCGGTGGCACGACGGGCAGCCGGTCACCGCCGAGGATGTGCGCTACACCTTCCGCGTGTACACCAGCGACTCGTTGGTGGTCGAACTGAAGTCGCTGCTCGGCAACATCGATTCGGTGTCGGTGCGCGATCCCCGCACGGCGGTCTTCTGGTTCAAGCGACGCATGCCGAGGCAGTTCTACGACGCCACGTACCACATGTA
>CAIUOO010000465.1 GCA_903900795.1 uncultured Gemmatimonadota bacterium
CACAAAGAGGAGCAGCAGATCGTGACCACGAGCGTTGCCGCGTCGCAGGACGCGGCCCTGGTGCAGGGTGTCCTGCGCGAAGTCGCCAAGCGGATCGTCGGACAGGAGTACATGGTGGAGCGCTTGCTCATCGCGCTCCTCACCGGCGGTCACGTGCTCCTCGAAGGCGTCCCGGGGCTCGCGAAAACGCTCACGGTACGCACACTCGCCGAAACCGTGCGCACGAGCTTCCAGCGCATTCAGTTTACCCCCGACCTGCTCCCCGCCGACGTCGTCGGCACGCAGATCTTCGACCAGCCCACCGGCGAATTCCGCGTCAAGCACGGGCCGATCTTCGCCAACATCATCCTCGCCGACGAAATCAATCGCGCCCCGGCCAAGGTGCAGGCCGCCCTGCTCGAGGCCATGCAGGAAAAGCAGGTCACCATCGGTGGCACCACGTATCGCTTGGCCGAACCGTTCCTGGTGCTGGCCACGCAGAACCCGATCGAGCAGGAAGGCACATACCCGCTGCCTGAAGCACAGGTCGACCGCTTCATGATGAAGCTGCGGGTCGGTTACCCCACCCGCGCCGAGGAAAAGGAAATCCTCCGTCGCATGGCCGGTGGTGAACGCATCGTCGTCAATGCGATCGCGTCGCCCGAGGAACTGCTCGACGCCCGCCGTCGCATCGCCGAGCTGTACATGGACGAGCGCATCGTCGATTACATCGTCGATCTCGTCCATGCCACACGCTCGCCGGCCGAAGTGGGCGCGGCCGATCTGCGCCCGCTCATCGAGTTCGGCGCCTCGCCGCGCGCCACGATTGCACTCGCGCAGGCCGCCCGCGCTCATGCCTTCTTGCGCGGCCGTGCGTTCGTCACGCCTGACGACGTCAAGAGCATTGCGCCCGACGTGCTGCGGCATCGCGTGCTCACGTCGTTCGAAGCCGATGCTGAAGGCGTCACCAGCGATACCATCGTTTCGCGCCTCCTCGCTGTCGTCGAAGCGCCCTGATCGCCGTGGCGAAGTCCGTCGTCGCTCCGCAGGCCGCCGCTCCGCACGCCGTGTCACCGCTCTCGGTATCACCGCTCTCGGTGTCACCGCTCTCGGTGTCACCGCTCTCGGTATCACCGCTCGCGGTATCACCGCTCGCGGTGGCACCGGCCGAGGTGCTACGGCAGGTGCGCCGCATCGAAGTGCGCACACGGCGGCTGGTCGACTCACGCTTCGCCGGGGAGTATCGCTCGCTCTTCAAGGGGCAGGGCATGGAGTTCGCGGAAGTCCGCGAGTACCAGCCCGGCGACGAGGTCCGCTCCATCGACTGGAACGTCTCGGCGCGCATGGGACGCCCGTTCGTCAAGCGCTACGTCGAAGAGCGCGAGCTCACGATCATGCTCGTGATCGACATGTCGGGCTCGTCGCGCTTCGGCACGCGCGCCCACTTCAAGCATGAACTGGCCATCGAAATGGCCGGTGTCCTGGCCCTCGCCGCCACGCGCAACAACGATCGCGTGGGCCTGCTCATGTTCTCCGATCGCGTCGAGCACGCGCTCCCGGCACGTAAGGGACGCAAGCACGCGCTGCGCCTCATTCGCGATCTCCTCACCACCAAGCCGGTCGGTCGCGGGACGTCGGTGGCGGTCGCCGTCGATCGACTGATGCGCCTGTTGCCGCATCGCTCGGTCGTATTCTTCGCGTCGGACTTCCTCGCCGATGATCTGGAGAAGCCGCTGGCGCGACTCGCGCAACGGCACGACGTGATCGCGGTGACGCTCGAAGATCCCTCGGAACGGGTGCTCCCCGACATCGGGCCCGCACGGTTGCAGGATCCGGAAACGGGTGATGTCGTCGAGATTGACACGTCGCATCCGTCGGTGCGCGCCGCCTTCGCCACGCAGGTCACCACCGACGATACGCTGCGCCGCCGACTGTTCGGTCGGCTCGGTCTCGACGAGATCGTGGTGCACACCGAACACGGCTACGTCGATGCGCTGCTGTCGTTTTTGCGTGCGCGCACCCGGCGTCCGCACGGGGCGGTGCGCACCGGACCGCGTGGGGCGATGGGCGATGCCGCCGGCACTGCCGCGCCGGTGCGCGCACCGAATGCGCCCACCTCCGTGGCCGATCGGCGAAGCCGCTGATGTCTCGCGTCTCCTCCGTGCGCCGCTCGGCGGCCCTGATCGCACTCGCCGCCGCCTCGCTGTCCATGATGTCGCCATCGATCGCGGGCGCGCAGGCTGCGGCGTCGAGCGCTCCGCCGGCGTCGCGTGGCGTGCTCACGCCACCCACCGGATCGCGGGTCCAGGCCGGCTTTCTGGTGCGCCCCGATACCGTCGAGGTGGGCGATCCCTTTACGCTCATCGTGACGGTCGTGGTGCCCATCGGCGCGCGCATCGACTGGCCCACGCTCGACGACACCACGGCCATGGTCGTCAGTCGCGAGCCCACGAAGGTGACGCAGGAATCGATGCGTGCTGGTGGTCGCACCGAACGTGCCGAGTATGCGCTGGCCGCCTGGAATGTCGGTGCGCTCCCGATTGGTCTCAACGACGCGGTCGTGCGTGTCGGAGCGACCACGATCAAGGTGCCGCTCAACGACGCCAGCGTCTTCGTCAAGTCGGTGTTGCCCGGCGATTCGTCGATGCACAAGCCCAAGCCGCCGCGCGATCTCTTCCCGCGGGTCGTGCCCTGGTGGCAACGCTGGTGGCCGGCGTTGGTGCTGCTCGCTGCCCTCGCGCTGCTCTGGTGGCTGCTCAAGCGCCGCCGCACGCGCGCCGGCGCAACCTCACTCGCCGCGCTCGATCCATATGCCCGCGCGGTGCACGATTTCGAGCGGCTCGACCGACTGGCCTTGGCCGGCGCCGGTGAGCGTGGACGCTACGTTGCGCTGGCCATCGATGTCGTGCGCACGTATCTCACCCGGCGGAATCCGCGGGCGGTGCTGTCGCTCACCAGCGTCGAACTGATCGATGTTGTCGCGGATGACGAGCGCATGCCGCATGATCGACTCATCTCGCTCATGGCCGACGGGGATGGCATCAAGTTCGCCCGTCGCATGGTATCGGGCGTGCGCGCGCGCGAGCTCGCCACCGAGGCGCGCGCCGTCGTCGAACACATCGAAGCG
>CAIUOO010000466.1 GCA_903900795.1 uncultured Gemmatimonadota bacterium
CATGCAGGTCGTGTACGGGATCAGCGAAGGACGGCGATCGGCGTGGGTACGGTTTCCCGGGCGCAAAACGACGATCATCATTCTCACGAATGACGATCGCTTCGACGCGAAGTCGGCGGCCGATCGCATCGCCGACCGGTTGCTCGCGCGATGACGCGTCAGGCGATGAATCGTCGTGCGATGAATCGTCGTACGACGATCGCCGCGTGTGTCGCGCTGTTCACCGGCGTATCACTCGACGCACAACCCGCGCGCACGGCGTTCGAGGTGCCCGCGTGGGCGTTTCCGACGTCACCCGCGCCGAGTCCTGCCCCAAAGCCCGACAGCGTGGTGTTGCATCGCGTGCCGAACTCCGCGCGGAGTTACACCATGCGACAGGTTGCGAACGGATTCGACATTCCCGACTGGTTTCCGAACGCGCATCCTCCCATGCCGTCGTCGGTGCAGTACGGTGTCGCCCCGAATGCCCGTGCCTGTGGATACTGTCATCTGCCCGACGGAAGCGGCCGCCCGGAGAACGGCACGCTCGCTGGACTGCCGGCGGACTACACCATCCGGCAGGTGGCGGCGTTCAAGAACGGGACGCGATTGTCGGCGAACCCGGTGCTGAGCACGAACAGCATGCACACGCTGGCGAAGTGGGTGGCCGACTCCGACGTCGTGTCGGCGGCACGCTACTTCGAGAAGCTCGCGCTGACCCGTCGGAATCGCGTGCTCGAAGTAACCCGCGTCCCGAAGACCCGCATCGAGGTCATGCTGTATGCGTACGGCGACGCGGGCACCGAGCCGATCAACGGTCGCTTGATCGAGGTGCCCGAAACGTTCGCGCGCCACGAGCTGCGCGATCCGGGCGTGCAGTACATCACGTACGTCCCGGTTGGCAGCATCGCCCGCGGACGCCGCCTCGCCACCCGCGGCCCCGCCGGTCCGGCCACGTCATGCATGGCGTGCCATGGGGCGGACCTGCTGGGGAAAGACGCGGTGCCGCCCATCGCCGGGCGGGCTCCGTCGAACATTTTGCGCCAGCTGATCAACTTCCGCACAGGGGCCCGACATGACTCGGCCAGCGTGACGATGGCGCCCGTCGTGGAGAAGCTGACGGTGCAGGACATGGTGGCGCTGGCGGCCTATATCGGGTCGCGCGCGCCGAAACGCTGACCCGCCGTCGCTGACGCGCGGTCGCTACTTCTTCTCGATCGCGTCCCGCACGTCGAGCAGGATCTCGAAATACAGCTGTTCACGACGATAGGCGAAGTCGAGCGATGCCATGGCGGCGGGATCGGCCGTGTCCTTGGCGCGATCGAACGCTTCGCGGTACATCTCTTCGAGATTGGTCAGGATCCGTTCACGGGAACGCGACATACGCAGGCCCTCGAGGGCTTTGTGGGTAAGGCGGGGCGGAACGTCATCGGGTGTCGCCGTGCTTTCCTCGGTGTCGAGGAATCTGGTCAGCTGATCAAAGATCATCCGACGACCGCGATCCGGGAGATTCACAGGAGGAGTGATGACAGGCAGAACCGGGTGAACCGCTTCGAGATCTTCGCGCGAGACGAGCACCGCTGTGTGTACTGCGGACTCGTGCAGGAACCGGACGCCCTCAGCGTTGACCACGTCCAACCGCGGATGCGCGGTGGCGACGGGTCATACGGCAACGTAGTGACCGCCTGCAGGGGCTGCAACACACGCAAGGGCGGCCACTCCCTGCCCCGCTTCCTCGCGGAGAACCCCGAGGCCCGGCGGAACTTCTTTCAGTTCGCACGGTATGTACACGCACGACACTTGAAAGCGGTGGCCGAGGAGCTCGCGCGCCGGGGCGTGGTGGTGGCCCCAACGGAGCTCGTGGAGGGGATCCGGGGGCTGCGCGGCTCCGAGGCCATCGCTAAAGTCCTGCAGCGGCGCGACGCGTCCTCCGAGACTTTGCAGGACAGCCCGTCAGCATCCGGGAGCGAACTGGAGATCGATGAATAACGTCAAGGTGTTCGTACTCATGGCAGGGCTCACCGCCCTCGTGGTCGCCATCGGGCAGTCGCTCGGCGGCGGCACGGGCGCCAGCATCGCCCTGCTGATGTCGGCCGCGATGAATCTCTTCATGTACTGGGGCTCGTCGAGCATGGTGCTGCGTGCGTACGGCGCGAAGGTGGTCACGCCCGCCGAAGCGCCTGAGCTCTACGAAATGGTCGACCGGCTGCGCCAGCGCGCGGGACTGCCCATGCCCACGGTTGCCATCGCGCCGCAGGAACAGGCCAACGCGTTCGCCACCGGCCGCAATCCGGAGAATTCGGTCGTGTGCGTCACGCAGGGCATCATGCGCACGCTGTCCAAGGACGAACTGGAAGGCGTGATCGCGCACGAGCTCGCGCACATCAAAAACCATGACATGCTGTTGCAGACGATCGCGGCCACGATGGCGGGCGCGATCAGCAATCTGGCACAGTTCGCGTTCTTCTTCGGCGGACGCAGCGACGACGAGGACAGCAACCCGATCGCCGGGATCGCCATGCTGATCGTGGCGCCGATCGCCGCCATGATGATCCAGTTCGCGATCAGCCGTCAGCGCGAGTTCAAAGCCGACGCCGTGGGTGCCGAAATCAGCGGTCGACCGTTGTCGCTGGCGAGTGCGTTGACCAAGCTGGAGAATGGGGCACGACGCATCCCCATGCACGTGTCGCCAAGCGCGGCCCCGCTGGCCATCGTGAACCCGTTGGCCGCGTTCAGTATGCGCGGCGCGAGCAAGCTGTTCAGTACGCACCCCTCGACGGCGGAGCGAGTCGAAGCGCTGAAACAGCTAAGTATGGGGTAAGGGGTAAGGAGTACGGGGTACGGAGTGCGCGACTCCCTACCCCATACTCCGTACTCCTTACTCTGCTGTCATCCGATGGAACACCGCGTCCTCGACCACACGGCCCTCCTTCAAGTGCTCCAGCACAATGCGCTCGAGCAGTTCGACGGTGACGCCGGCGTACCACACCCCCTCGGGGTACACGGCAACGATCGGTCCGCCGGTGCACACGCCGAGGCACGGGGCTTCGCTTCGCTTCACACGCGTGGCGCCGAACAGCAATCCTTCGCGTTGCAGCAGCGACGCCAGGCGCGCATAAATCGCCCGGCCGGCGCGATTCTCACTGCAGAAGTTGCCGGTACACACCAGCACGTGTCGGGCGTACGGCTCCATCTCGGGTGCGCTGCCGCGTTGCATGTTCCTAACCTACGCGATGCTGATCAGTCCCGCAGAAGCGCCATCACGATCTCGGCGACGATCAGCAAGACGATGGCCATCTCCA
>CAIUOO010000467.1 GCA_903900795.1 uncultured Gemmatimonadota bacterium
GAGGTAGAACTCGAGGGCACGCTGGTTGAACAGCTCGGTCTTCACACTGGCCGCATCCGTGGCGCCCGCATAGGCCGCCTGGTTGTTGGCCGTACGACGCGCGTTGATCAGCGTGAGCTGCGTGGTCGTGCTGCCCGAGGCTTCGGCGGCGATGTAGTCCGCCTCCAATTTCGACGCAAGACGGATCGGCGAGGCATAGCCCGGGAACTTCGCCTGCTGATGGAAGCCGCCCGGGACGGCGTCCTGACCGACCGCTGTGCCCGCACCCGGCAAGCGGAACGGCACGCGCGGATCGCCCTGGCGATACCACGGGGCCACGCTGATGGCGCCGCGGTCAAAGCTGAACTGGTACAGGCGGTTCGACAGACGCGTGCGGCTGTTCTGGTCGTCTGTGTAGCGCATGTTGTACTCGAAGCCAGACGGAACGAGCGCGGCATCGGCCGCCGCGCCCGCGTTGTCACCCTTCTGCAGCTTGGCGCGCGCGCGGCCGACCAGCGCCGCGTTGGCCAGGGCGATGCCGTCGGCTGTCCCGTTGGCCTTGCCGACCTCGTTGCCACGCGTGAACCAGAACGCCGCCGAGTCGAGCAACTGGGCGGTGGTCAGTTCCGGACCCGACGACAATGAGCCGGTGCAGAAATCCGTGGCCATCATCAGGATCGAGAAGCCGCGGAACGTCGCGGCGCGCGCGAGGCTGATGTTGGTGGTCGGGTTCGGCAGCGTGAGGTCGAGGACCGTCTTCGCCGAGGCCGTGGCCAGGGAGATCGGGGCCCAGACGTCACCGTTGAGCGAGCCGTTCAAGTCGGAGACGGTGCGGAAGCCGAACTCGTTCCGCGTCGGGAAGGTATCCGACACATTCACTTCGTTCGTGAAATATCCGCTGTACATCGCCAGCCAGCCGAGTGCCGTGGCAAAGTTCTGTTGCGCGGACGCGGCGAGCGTGGCACCCGACGACGTCGGATCGACCGTGGCGGCGTCGATGACGTTCGGGTTGGTGACCTGCAGGAACTGGTCGGAACAGGCGGCCGCGCCCAGAACCAGCGTGGTGCCTGCCAGCGTGCGCGTAACCGCGCGTTGGATCTTCTTCATGATCATTCCGCGGTTAGAAGGTGAAGTTGAAGCGAAGCACGGACTTCCGCGCATTCGGCAGCGTCAGGAAGTCTTCACGGGAGAACGCGCCGGTTTGGGCGTTCACTTCGGGATCAGGCCCCGAGTAGTCGGTCCAGAGCTTGACGTTCTGCATCGCGAGAGTGATCGAGGCACCTTCCACGACGCTGCCCATACGCTTGGCGAGGCTGTTCGGCACCGTGTACGTGGCCGAGATCTCGCGGAGACGGACGAAGTCACCACGCTCGAGATACGCGTCGCGCACATCGTTCACGGTCGCCGCGTTGCCCTTGTTCGTGACGAACGCCGGCTGGCCCGAGGTCGGGTTGCCATAGCGCCGCAGGCGTTCGGTGGCCGACAGCACCGTCGGGTCGAGGCGCAGGTTCGAACGCACGAGCTGCGTCTCGCGGAAGAACGCGGTGTTGTTCATCACGATGAAATCGCGCTTCGCGTCGAGCAACGCGTTCAAGCGGAGATTCTTGAAGAGCGTGACCGTGTTCGTGAAGTTCCACTCGAGCGTCGGGAACAGGTTGCCCATCGGCGCCAGCGTGTCGCTCACCGTGACCACGTTGGTGGTGGTGTTGATGTTCTCGATACGCTTGGACACCGGCACACCGAGCTGCTGGCCGACGATCGTGCGGCCGACACCACCGAGCGGGAACGGCAGGACCGTGCCGAGGCTGGTGAGTTCGTTGTGCAGCGTGTTCGCGCCGGCGCGGATATCCCACCGCACGTTCTGCGTGTTCAGCGCGCTGATGTTGAGGGCGAGTTCGAAACCACTGTTCTCCAACGAGCCGATGTTCGCCAGCGGGTTCGACGAGTAGCCGAGCGACGGCGGAACCGGCTTGGCGATGATCAGGTCCTTCGTCTGCTTCTTGAAGTACGTGAGCTCGGCCGACAGGCGATTGTTGAAGAAGCCGGCGTCAAGACCCGCTTCGAATTCGGTGCCACGTTCCGGCTTCAGATCACCGTTGCCGGGGTTACCCGGGACAGCGCCGGCCGACGTGCTGCCGATGATGTTGAATGGCGCGGCCACGAGCGTGGTGAGGGCGTCGCCCGGATTCGGCGAGCGACCTGTGGTGCCGTACGCGGCGCGCAAACGCAGCGTGTTTACGATGCCGGCGAGCGGGCTGAAGAAGTCTTCTTCCGAGATCGCCCAGCTGCCGCCGATCTTGGGCAGCACGAACGCCGGAGCGGCCGTACCGAACGACGAGTTCTTGTCGATGCGGACGCCAACCTGGAGGAAGCGCTTGTTCTGGTTGCCGATCTGCAGCTGGCTGAGGTAGCCGAACTGACGCTGCTCGGTGAAGCCGCCGCTGCCCGTCGTCGTGGCCGCCGAGCCAACGGAATTGTTCGTGTTGGTCACGAAGCCGATACCAGTGGCGCCGAGCACGTTGTTCCGCGACGAAATGACCTGCAGGCCGAAGGACAGGTTGCTCTCCCAGTCCGCGCCCCAGCCCTTCTTCATGTTGCCGAGGTAGTCGAACGTGTAGCGTTCGGCGCTGCGCGACGTTGAGGCATTGCTGCCGCCGTCGGTGAGTCCGCCGTACCAGAGGCTGTCGTTCTTCGGGAAGAAGCTGCGCTGATCGTCGCTCGCGTAGTCCATACCGCCGGTAAAGCGGTTGGTGAACCACGTGGTCGGCGTATAGTTCGCCGTGATCGACGTCGTCACGCGCTTCGTGAGGAGGCTGCGCTCGATCGAGTTGATGGCGTTGTAGTGGCGGCCGCTGTACCAGCCGTCCTGCGTGAGCGGCGCATTGGCGGCGTCGCTACGGGTGAGCGGGCTGCCCAGCAGGCCACCGCCGAGCCAGCCGAAGATGTTGTTATCGTTGTCAGGCAGATCGATTTTGCTCTGCGTGAGTCCGAGTCCGACGTCGACGTTGAGCTTCGAGTTGGCGACGTAGTTCACGTTCGTACGCACGTTGTAGCGATTGTACGTGTTGTTCGGCAACGTGCCTGACGTGTTGTCGGAACCGTACGACAGATTGTAGCCGTAGTTCTGGCCGCCGCCACGGGCGCTCCAGTTCACCACGCGGGATTCACCCTTGCGGAACGCGTTCACACGCGCCAACGGATTGTCGTTGACGAGCGTGCCGACCGTTTTGCCACGGCACAGCGGGTTCACGCTGGTCGGAAGGATGAGGGCCGCGGTGCAGGCACCGTAGTTGTCGGGCGGCGTGTAGTTGGCCAGCTCCGACGAGCCCACTTCGAGGCGAAGATTCTGCTGGAAGCTCGACGAACCTGCCCGGCCCTTTTTGGTGATGATCTGGATCACGCCCGCGGAGGCGTCGGCGCCGTACAACGTAGCGGCGGCCGGACCCTTCACCACTTCGATGCTCTCGATTTCTTCAGGATTGATGTCGTTCATGCGATCGAACGACTGCCCGCTCTGGCCGGAACCGATGGCCCCTTCGTTGATGCGCACGCCGTCGATGAAGAGCAGCGGCTGGTTGGACAGGTTGATCGACGACGCGCCGCGGATGCGGATCTGCGTGGCCGTGCCGGCCGTACCCGACTGCGAACTGAGCGCGACACCGGGCACGCGCGACTGCAGCAGGTTCGCGACGCTCGTGATCGGCGCGTCCTTGATGATGTCGGCGGCCTTCACCGAGGCCACGAGGGCGGCCTGCGCCTTCCGCTCCTGGTTACCGGCGGTACCCGTCACGACGACTTCGGACAGGTTGATGACGGACTGCGCCATCTTGATGTTCAACGTGGCAGTCTGGCCCGCGACCACCATCACGCTGTCGCGCGACGCCTTGTAGCCAAGACGGAACACGGACACGCCCGTTCGGCCGGGCTTCACGTTGGTGAGGCGGTAGTCGCCGTCCTTGTTTGTCTGCGCCTCGAACGTGGTTCCCGCAATCACGACGCGAGCGTCGGCCACGGGAAGCGCGGTGGCGGCATCTGTCACCTTGCCGCTGATCGTTCCGGTCTGTGCCAACAGTGCACGCGACGGGAGGGCGATCAGCAGGACGGCGCCGATGACCGCCAAGCGACGAATGATCGCTTGGTGAAACATCACAACTCCTTCTGAGAAATGGATATGCTACGGGCGCGGGATCGCGCACCCGTGTCACTATCAAGTAACATGACGGGGTGAATCTCTCTCAGCTTTAAGGGATTTGCCACCCCGAAGATGGGACGAAAAAGGGACGAAAACCGGTCCCCAGCGCTCCCGTGCTGGTTTGGACTGGTATTCCGATCAGCTTTCGCCATGTATTGGGACAGGACGCTCAGTGTCTGTCGAAATTTTCTGGCCGTTGAGGTTGATCCCGTGATTCCGCAATACGATGTGATCGTCGCCGGCGTGGGCGGCATGGGGAGCGCCGCCACCGCCCACCTCGCAGCGCGCGGCCTTCGGGTGCTCGCGCTCGAGCAGCATGACCTCGGGCACGGGTTCGGCTCGTCGCATGGGCTCACGCGCATCATCCGCCTTGCCTATTTCGAGGATCCGTCCTACGTGCCGTTGCTCCGTCGGGCGTTCGCCCTGTGGCGTGAACTCCAAGACGGATTCGATGAGCCGCTCCTGCATGTCACCGGCGGGCTCGACGTGGGCGCGGCGGGAAGCGTGGTGTTCGAGGGGTCGCTGCGCAGCTGCCGTGAGCACGACCTCCCGCACGAGGTCCTTGATGCTACGGCGCTCGCGGCCCGTTTTCCGGGGTGGCGTCCGGCGGCCGACGCCATGGCGGTGTATCAACCCGACGCCGGTTTCCTCACACCGGAACGCTGCATTCTGGCCCACGCCGCTCGGGCGCGGACGTTGGGCGCCGACATTCGCACGGGTGAGCGGGTTATCGGCTACACGGCGGGCGGCGGGCGGGTGCGGGTGCGTACCGATCGTGGGGAATACGAGGCCGGCCAGCTCGTGTTGACGGCGGGCCCGTGGATGAGCGATCTCGCTCCCACGCTTCGCCCGCTGCTCTCGCCGGAACGTCAGGTGCTGGGCTGGTTCGAAGTCGCCGACCGACCGTCCTTTGCGCCGGGGGCGTTTCCGGTGTTCGTGCTCGAGGCCGAGGAAGGCACGTACTATGGATTCCCTGAGTACGGCGTGCCGGGCTTCAAGATCGGGCGCTATCACCATCTCGACGAGCGTGTCCATCCGGACAGCATGGACCGCGCCTGTCATCCGCGCGACGAAGCGGCGCTGCGGGAGGCGGTGGCCCGCTACTTCCCCGCCGCCAACGGGGCGCTGCGGTCATCGGCCGCGTGCCTGTTCACCAATACACCCGACGAGCACTTCATCATCGATCGCGCGCCGGATGCGCCGGAAGTGCTCTTGGTGTCACCGTGCTCCGGGCACGGGTTCAAGTTCTCCAGCGTGGTCGGCGAGATTTGCGCTGATCTCGTCCAGCATGGTTCCACCACCCACGACATCGAGCTGTTCAGGCTCGCGCGCTTTACCGATCGCGGGCGTTAGCCCCAGAGCGCCGACGAGGGGGGCTGCATGAGGCCGTCGGTAAACGTGATGGCGTGGTCACGGTCGCGCGATTGCAGCAACGGCCCGTCGAGATCCACGTAGCCGCAGCGCTGTCCCACGAGAAAGCCCGGCGCCATGCCCAGCGATGTGCCGCACATGTTACCGACCATCAGCTGGAGTCCGTGCGCGAGTGCCTCATGGGACATCGTGAGCGCTTCGGTCAGCCCGCCGCACTTGTCGAGCTTGATGTTGATGAACTGATAGCGTCCGAACAGCGCGGCCAGTGAGTCGCGGTCTACGCATGATTCGTCGGCGGCCAAGGGCAGGGCGGCGCGCAGTCCATCCAGCTGCGCATCCTCGAAGCGCGGCACTGGCTGCTCGACCATCTCGACCCCGAGCGCGGCGAGTGGCGGTAGTACGCGCTCCAGCAGGTCACGGGTCCACGCCTGATTCGCATCCACCGCAATACGCGCCGTGGGATGTTCTTCGCGCACCCAGCGCACGACATCCACGTGGCGGTCGGCGTCGCACTTGAGCTTGAGCAGCGGATAGTGGCGGGCTGCCCGCGCTTTGCGTCGCGTATCGGCTTCGGTGCCGAGTCCGAGGGTGAAGACCGTGGTGAGCGGACGCAGTGGTGGCAGCGCTGCGTACCGCCAGGCGGGAATGCCCGACTGCTTCGCGCGGAGATCCCAGAGCGCGCAGTCGATGGCATTGCGCGCGCCGCCAGATGGGAGCAGCTGCTGCACGGCTTGCAGCGTGGCGTCGTTCACCGTGTCACCCGGTGCCGCGGCGATGACCAGCGGCAGCACCGACTCGATCTGCGCCTGCAGCATGTGCGGCGTTTCGCCGTCGTAGTCCACCCCGGCCGCTTCGGCGCGGCCCACGTTGCCCGCGCTATCCGTGAGTGTGAGCGTGACCAGCGGAATTGCCGTCATCACGCCGCGCGCGATTTCGAAGGGCTCGATCAGATCCCATTGTTCGATGGCAACGGCGCCGGTGATCATCGGCCGCTCATCAGGCGCAGCCGCATCCGGAACCGCACCCACCGCCGCGCATGGGGGCGGCGGGGGCCGTTGTGCCGGTGAAGGTGGCGAGGCCGCCCGACAGGACGCGCCGCACGGGCGCGCCGGTGTCCGGGTGCGCGGTCAGGCAGGGCTCCGACATCGACTGGCGCAGCTCAAAGGTGAGCGGCAGGTCAGCATCGGACTGCGGAATGGTTTCGTACACGTAGACGGGCATGGTCGATTGGCCGGGCGGGCGAGAGCGATCACCGTGTAGCAGACTACGGAAAGATACGCGCGGGAGCCGCGTTCACTCCACAGGTCTGACCGCGGGGCTCCTCGACTTCGCTCGTTTCCGAGTGCCAAGGATACCCGTGCCCGGGGCGGCGCACTTCGCCTCGGCGGAGCGGCCCGACGTCGTGTGGTCAGCGGTGGAGGCGTTTCTGATGCGGTCCAGGCGCGCCGGTTGATCCGTGAACTTTCGCGCCCATCCGCGGTCAGGTCGTTCCTTTTCTCGGGGCCCTGACCCAAAGGCTACCGCGGATTGACACGAATGCTCGCGAACTGACCAGCAAACGTCGTGTCGGGTGACGTCGCGCGCGACGTACGGTCGAGGCGCGCCGGTTGATCCGCGGTTGTCTGCGCCCATCCGCGGTGAAGCTGTTCCGTCACGGGGCACCACATGAACACCTCAGTACCATATGCGAACGCCCGGACTCGAACCGGGATGGGTCGCCCCGCCAGCTCCTAAGGCTGGTGCGTCTACCAATTTCGCCACGTCCGCAAACTGCTCCCACAACATAACGGGTGCGCCGGAACGACAACGGGCGGCATCGCAGTGCGATGCCGCCCGTTCTCGACGTGGTGGCGCCGTTCTCCGCGAACGATCAGCCGCCCACGCGGATATTCACCACCCGCTCGCCCACGCGCGGGTCCATGTTGCGCACCAGCAGGCTCACGTAGTCGCCGTCCTTGAGGCCCGACAGCACGGTCTGCAGGTCGCTCACCGTCTTCACGGCACGACGCGGCGTGGGATACAACACTTCGAGCACGATGTCGCTACCGGCGGCGAGCTTGTCGCGCGCGGGGCCGTCTTCGGCCACACCGGACACGCGCACGCCACGACCTTCGAGCTTCATGCGATCGGCCACCTCGGCCGGTACCGCTTCCACCGTGATGCCAAGCTTGCCAGCGGCCGGTACGGCTTTCGGACCTGCCTCCGGGACCACGGCCACACGGCTGATCGCGTCGGCTTCCACCAGCTTCACCTTGAAGCTCTTCTTGGTGCCGAAGCGCATGACTTCGACCGGCACGAGATCACCCACGCGGCGCGAACGCACCACACGCTGCAGCGAGCTCACGCGGTCCACCGGCTTGCCATCGACCGTGACAATGATGTCCCCCACTTCGATGCCGGCCGCCTTGGCCGGCCCACCATCGGCCGGGTTGAAGCCCGCCACCTTCACGCCCGCCACACGGGTGAGGCCGTTGATGCCGGCATCTTCCGGATCGATCCGACCCACCGACACTCCCATCACGGGCAGTCGCACGCGCCCTTCCTTGATGAGGTCATCGGTGACGGCCTTGACCAAGGTAATGGGAATGGCGAAACCGTACCCCGAGTAGAAGCCGGTCTGGCTGGCGATGGCGCTGTTCAGGCCGATCACTTCGCCGCGCAGGTTGATGAGCGGGCCGCCGGAGTTGCCCGGGTTGATTGCCGCGTCGGTCTGGATGAAGTCGGAGATCGTGAAGTTGCCGGCGTTCGGCAGCTGGATTTCCGACCCACGTCCCTTGGCCGAGATGATGCCGGCGGTCACGGTGAAGTCGAGCCCCAGCGGATTGCCAACGGCCAGGACCCAGTCACCAATACGGGTGGTTTCGTCGTTGCCGATGGCCAGCGTGGGGAGCCCCTTGGCGTCGATCTTCACGACGGCCACGTCGGTGGTGGAGTCGGTGCCGACCACCTTCGCCTTGAAGGTTCGGCCATCGCTGAGCGTGATGGATACCTGATCGGCGTCGGCCACCACGTGATGGTTCGTGACGATGTAGCCATCCTGCGTCACGATGAAGCCCGAGCCTTCGCCGCGCTGCTGCCGGGGCTGCTGCGGTCCGAACTGCTCGAGGAAGTCTTCCATGCCCTGCGGTGTACGACCACGAACCTGCGGACGCGGGCGGGCGGACCGGGTGGTGTTCACGGCCACCACGCCCGGCGTCACGCGCTCGGCGATATCGGCGAAGGAACTGCCCTCGGGGGCCATGGGACCGCGCACGGAGGGCGCGCGCGAGGTCGTGCCACCCTGCGCCCAGCTGATCTTCGTCCAGTCCATGCCCGACGCGAAGAGGACGCCGGCGGAAAAGCTCACGGCCGCCGCAGCGGCGAAGCGGAATCGGGAGAAACGAGAAGCCATGTGTCTGAACCCGGTGAATGCGGTACGAGCGGTGTGCGGAAAAACACAAACCTGAAACCTACGGTACGATGAGACACCGGACCCCCGTGGGGAGTTTCCACGGAGGTCCGGTGCCTTCGTCCCATCCTGTGGTGCTTACTTCTTGGTGTCGTCCACGATCTCGTAGTCGGCTTCGACGACGTCGTCGGCCTTGGCACCGCCCGCCGCCGGCTCGCCGGCCGGCGCCGCCCCTGCGTCGGGCGCCGCCCCCTCCGCCGACTGCTGCTGATAGAAGGCCTGACCTGCTTCACTGTACGCCTTCGTCAGCTCTTCCTGCGCGGCCCGGATCTCGGCCATGTCGTCGCCGCGGAGCGCCTTGCGCGACCGCTCGATCGACGCGTCGATC
>CAIUOO010000468.1 GCA_903900795.1 uncultured Gemmatimonadota bacterium
GAGATATTGGGCGCACTGTCCGGCGGGGATGATGGTGATGCCGTCGGGGAGGGTGAGGGGGTCGGCTTCGCGCACGGTCCGCCGGTGCGCGCGCGGCGCCCAGGTGGCCGCGCGCGCGGTCACGCAGGAATCGGCGATGGCCACGCGGGCATCGGGGTGCCATTGCTGCGCGATGGTGAGCAGGGTGCGCGCGAGTTGCGCTTCGCCACCGACGGCATCGAACCCGTTGGCACCGACCCACCACATGCCGGGGGCACCGGCCACCGGCGTGACCTGTGGACTGGCCGCCAACAGCGCGGTGCTGGCCGCCAAGACGGCGTCGCGGATGGCGTGGTCGTCCCACGGGCGCACGTCGAGATCGGCGCAGCAGGCGCGCGCTTCCGGGAGGAGCATACCGGCGCGGACCCCGGCACGACCGGCGGCAAGGGAGACGACGCGAAGTTTGGTGTCGATGAGGAGGGCGCGGGGGACGTTATCCCCGTGGGCTGTGGGCTGGGGGCTTTCGGCTTGGGGTTTTGGGTTTTGGGTGGTGGGTGGTGGGTTAACAACGCGGCTACTGGGGAGCGCGGGAGAGGTCGCGTTTAGGGCGGCGGCCGTAGCTGGGGTCGGCGGCACGGCGGCGGCCGCGGTGCCGCGTCCAGTCGCGGGTACGCTGGTCGGTTTCGCGGTCACTGCGCTCCCGCGGCGGGAACGGGCGGTCGCTGCTGAGCGTGATGGCGCCATCGGCAAACCCAGCGGCAAGGCGAGCTGGGTGTCCGGGAAGGTCAACTCCATACAGGTCGCTGGCGGACACGCCGAGCCCGCCCCAGGTGACGGGGTGCTCGGTGTGCTGGCCGGGCTGCTCGGCGTCACTGCTGTTGCCGCGGGCGGTCCAGGGACGACGCGCGCTTCGCGCCACCCCGCGCCGATCGGGAATCTCGGAATTCGCACACACGCGACGCGCCACGACGACTGCACTGCTCACCTCGATGGACGGACTGCGACCCTGACTGTTTCCCCCTTTCTCCACGGTCACCACGAACCGTCTCGATGTGTCGGCGACGGTGGGCGACGATCCGGCGATCGCCTGTTGGGCGATCGGTTCTCCGGCAATCGGTTCTGGTGATCGGGTGGGTCGTCGTCGGCTCGACAGCAGGCGCATGGAGGGCGGCATACTTGGCGCGCACGGCGGCATCGCCGCGATGCGCAGGCGCACGGTGCCGGCCAGTCGACTGGGACGCACCTCACGCCCTCCGTCGTGATGTTCGAGCACCACGCACGCCGCATCGCGTTCGCGCGCCAGTTGTGCCAGACGCACGCCATGCACGCGCGACAGCGGCGGAGCCCCATCGATGACCACCAGCGCGAACACGCCACTGCGCAACAGCAGATCGGCGGTCCACGCACTGCGTTTGGTCTCGGGCGGACGGATCACCACGAAGCGCGCCCCCAGCGCCGTCCACGGCGCCGGCGCGAGCGTGCGTGTGGCGTCGATCCACGCCACCCATGCGCCGGTGTGCAGCACCTGCGTTACGAGGCGCCGCAGCAGCGCCGTTTTCCCGACTGCCAACGGGCCGCTGATTTCCGTGACGCGCCCCCGCGGGATGCCGCCCCCCAGCGCCCGGTCCAACTGGGCCAGCCCCGTACTCCACGGCCCACTGGCCTGTCGCCCACTGGCGACCACCGCCTGCAGCTGGTCGCGCAGGAGGGTGAGATCGGGCAGAGCGGACGTGATCTCAGGTTCGGCAATGGCGGGAGCAGGCAAGGTGGTTATACCGAATAAATACCGAAATAAAAGGCGACGGGAAGAGCGAATTCCCCGGCGCTTGGCACCCGCACCAAGCCACCCGTCGCTCGAAGGCCAGCCTCGGCAGCATGGGGCACGCCGAATAATACCGAATAAACACCGAAATTACAAGACGGCTCCGCCTGCCTGATCCGTGACCGCCGGATTCCATGTGCAGGCATTGTCCGCCGCGGCGGCGCACCCTACTCTAGACACCATGCCTGCGCTTTCCGATATCGAAATTCAGCGTGGCCTCGGCGCGCTGCCCGGCTGGTCGCGTAAGGGCGACACGCTCGTGAAGAGCTATCACTTCGCGACGTTCCCTGCGGGCGTGGCGTTCATCGCGCAGGTGGCCGACATCGCCGAAGCGATGCAGCATCACCCCGACATCGACATCCGCTACACCAAGGTGCACTTCTCGCTCAGCACGCACGACGCGGGCGGAATCACGCCGAAGGATTTCGATCTCGCCCGCGCGATCGAGGAGCTGGCGGCGGCGTAGGGAGTTCGGCAATCGACGTGCGAGCCGAAAGGTGCCGTTGGTACAATGCGCAATAATGCGGAGGACGCGGTGCGACGAACGCTGGCAGTGCTCCTGCCGATGCTCCTGGTGCTGAGCCGGCGACTCCCCGCTCAGTCGATGTCCGGTTCACTGCGAGCGGACGTCGACAATCGTGCGATTGCCGGGGCCGTCGTGCTGCTCCTCGGCGTACCCTCCGACTCCGTGCTCGGACGCACCACGACTGCCATCGATGGCCGCTTCGTCGTGCGAGCGCCCCGAGCTGGTCGTTTCATGCTCCGCATTCTGCGTCTTGGGCAACGCCCGTTCACGCTCCCTGCATTCGAGTTGGCGGACGGCGAGGTCAAACGGATCGATCTCACGCTGACGCGTCAGCCGATTGAGTTGGTGGCGTTCAACGTGCGCTCGGACGCCGTTTGTCGACGATCGCCAGACTCTCTCTCGCTGGCCGGTCAGTTGCTCACAGAGGCAAGGACGGCGTGGCAGTCAAGCTTGTCGATCACGTCCGGCGTCGAGTTGGCCGCCGACTACATGATGTACACCCGCGACGAAGACCGGCGAGGCCGCACGTTGACCCCCGACGCCGTGTCCTTTCGTTCACGCCTCACTGACCGGCCGTTCGCCAGCCTTCCGCCGTCGGTGATCGCGACGAAGGGCTACGTGACCACCGACTCCGACAGCGTTTGGTATCGAGGACCAGACGAAGCGATCCTGCTTTCGCGCGAGTTCGCCGAACAACATTGCTTTCGGGTGGTCGAGGACTCAGGTACGCGTGTCGGTGCGCAAGGGATCGAGTTCCGGCCGGTCGAGACTCGAGCGAACGTCGTGGATATTCGCGGAACCATCTGGATGCGATCGGGCGAGGCAACGTTGAGCGACGTCGAGTTTTTCTACGAGCCCATTGAGCCGGAGGCATGTACCGTCGGTGCCGGCGGTCGCGTGGAATTCGCACAGATCGCTAGCGGGTCGTGGATCGTGCGTGCGTGGGAAGTCCGTATGCCGCGACGCGTCATCCGTCGGTTCGCGCCAGTCCTC
>CAIUOO010000469.1 GCA_903900795.1 uncultured Gemmatimonadota bacterium
GTGAAGGATCGTGTTCGTCCCCCCCGGAGCAGCTCATGACCAATCCGATGTCGGCAATGCGGCACCCCGTTGCCGCGCTCCAACCACAGCACTTCGCGTGGTCCACCGCGCACGACGGTCGCGTGGGGGTGATCACGCTGAATCGTCCGTCGCGCAAGAATCCGCTCACCTTCGAATCATACGCCGAGCTGCGCGATCTCTTTCGCGATCTCTGCTACGCGTCGGACATTCGCGCCATCGTCCTTACGGGCGCCGAGCATAACTTCTGTTCGGGCGGCGACGTGTTCGAGATCATCGAACCGCTCACCCGCATGGCCGTTCCCGAGCTGCTGGCGTTCACGCGCATGACCGGCGATCTCGTAAAGGCGATGCGCGCCTGTCCGCAGCCGATCATCGCTGCCGTCGATGGCGTGTGTGCGGGCGCGGGCGCGATTCTCGCCATGGCGTCGGACATGCGCCTGGCCACCCCGCAGGCACGCACCGCCTTTCTCTTCTCGCGCGTGGGGCTCGCTGGCTGCGACATGGGCGCCTGTGCGCTGCTGCCGCGCATTATCGGTCAGGGGCGCGCGTCGGAGCTGCTGTATACCGGACGTGCGATGGACGCCGCTGAGGGCGAACGCTGGGGCTTCTACAACGCGCTGATCGAGCGCGAGGCACTGCTCGCTGAATCCATCAAGCGCGCCGGCGATCTCGCCAACGGTCCGGCCTTCGCGCACAGCATGACGAAAACGATGCTGCAGCAGGAGTGGAACGTGTCGGTCGATCAGGCCATCGAGATGGAAGCGCAGGCACAGGCGTTGTGCATGGGCACGCAGGACTTCCGGCGGGCCTTCGAAGCCTTCGCCGCCAAGCAGTCACCTGTGTTCGAGGGGAACTGAGCATGCACGCCGCCATCGATCATCTGGCTTGGCCGTTCTTCGACGATACGCACCGCGCGCTCGCGACATCGGTGACCGAGTGGACCGCAGCGCAGGGCGCCGAACCCTTGGCCAGCAGTGAAGCCGAGGTCGACGACGCCTGCCGCGCGTGGGTGCGCCGACTGGGCGACGCCGGCTTCCTGCGCTATTGCGTGCCGGCACCGTGGGGCGGTGCGCTCCCCACGCTCGACTCGCGCGCCTTGTGCGTGTTGCGCGAAGCGCTGGCGGCGCACGATGGGCTCGCCGACTTCGCGTTCGCCATGCAGGGCTTGGGCTCGGGCGCCATCACGCTGGGCGGCAGCGACGCCCTGCGCACCGAATGGTTGCCACGCGTGGCCTCGGGCACGGCCATCGCCGCGTTTGCGCTCTCCGAGCCCGATGCCGGCTCCGATGTGGCGGCGATGAGCATGCGGGCCACGCGCACCGAGGCCGGCTGGCAACTCGACGGCGCGAAAACGTGGATCTCCAACGGCGGCATCGCCGACTTCTACTGCGTGTTCGCCCGCACGGGCGCCGAGGCGAGTGGATCCAAGGGCATCAGTGCCTTCTTCGTACGGGCCGATACGCCGGGGCTGCATGTCGCCGATCGCATCACGGTCATGTCGCCGCATCCGCTGGCGCTGCTGTCGTTCGATGCGTGCGTCGTGCCGCACAGCGCGCTGCTGGGCGTTGAAGGCGAAGGCTTCTCGCTCGCCATGCGCACGCTCGACATTTTCCGTGTGTCGGTGGCCGCTGCCGCCACCGGATTCGCGCGCCGCGCGATGCACGAGGCGCTCTCTCAGGCCGAGTCGCGCGCCATGTTTGGTGCCACGCTCGGTGCGCAGCCGCTGGCGCAGGCGATTCTGGGCGATATGGCCACCGACCTCGATGCCGCAGCTCTCCTGACCTATCGGGCGGCCTGGCATCGCGACACGCAGAGCACGCGCAGCACGGGCGTGGCCGCGATGGCCAAGCTGGCCGGCACGGAACTCGCGCAGCAGGTGATCGATCGCGCGCTGCAACTGCACGGTGGTCGCGGCGTGCGCGTGGGCGAAGTGGTGGAGCGGCTGTATCGCGACGTGCGCGCGCTGCGCATTTACGAAGGTGCCACCGAAGTGCAGCGGCTCCTCGTGGGCCGCGAGACGTTGAAACATCACCGCCAACACTGAGCGCACGTCATGACGACGCCATCAGAGCACCCCACCGTGCCGTTGCATCCCAGCGGACACGTGGACGGCTTTACGCGGGCGCAGCTGCCGCCGGCCGAACAGTGGCCGGTAATCACAATCGAGGGCGCGTACGCGGTGCCGCCGAGACTGAACGCGGCGGTGGAGCTGCTCGATCTCGCCATCATCGAGGGTCATGGTGATCGCATCGCCATCGTGGTGCCCGATGGCATCGGCGGATGGGA
>CAIUOO010000470.1 GCA_903900795.1 uncultured Gemmatimonadota bacterium
AGGTAGACCGGAATGCGCAGAATCGTCCCACGGCATTTCTTCGTGCCACACCGGCAGGCATAGTAGCGCACATCGTCCGGCTCGTACTCGTCCTGCCACTCGAACCGATAGTCGTACACCAGCTCGCTTTCCGGCGCGATCGCCTTGATCGCCTTAATCCAGATGTGGCCGTCTTCGATCACCGTCTCGCAGTTCGGATCGCACGAATGATTGATAAAGCGCGCATCGTTCCCGCCGTAGCGCGCGTCAAGCACCGTGTCGTCGTCGAGCACGAACAGGAACGTATGATGACGCCCCTTGCTGTCGTCGTACCGTCGGTCGGCCTCGTCATGCGTGATGGGCTGCCCCCAGTACTCATCGATCTTCTTCCCCTTACGAATCGGCAGGATCGCGAATGCGCCACGCCCCTGAATCTTGGAGCGACGCACTTCGTAATACGGCGACTTCGGCGGCTTCACGGACTTCTTCACGGACTTCTTCGCTGGCGACACGTCGATTCAGGAGGCTGAGGAGGAAGACACAGGCGCGGCAGCAACATCATCGTCTGCCGGGTCGTACACGGTGACCAGACCAAGCGACAGCGCTTCCACGGTTGGTCGGATGGCAGTGGCATCACCCACTACGATGACTTGCAGGCGACTCGGATCGAGGTGCGTTTGCGCCACGCGTAGCACATCCTGCGCCGTCACCGCCTTCACACGGTCACGATATGTGTCGAAGTAATTCGTCGGCAGTCGGAAGATTTCCACGTTCGCCAACCCTCCCGCCACTTCGGCGGTGGTCTCGAACCGGATCGGGAACACACCGACCAGATAGCTCGTGGCGAGCGAGAGTTCCGCATCGCTCACCGGCGCTTCGCGAATGCGCGCGAACTCGATGGCAATCTCGCGCAAGGCATCCGCCGTGACGGCCGTTTCCACCGCCGTCGAAATTTCAAACGGACTGGCGGCGCGCCGCCAATCGAACGCCGAGTGCGCGCCGTACGTGTACGCATGCACTTCGCGCAGATTCAAATTGAGCCGCGACGAGAACAGTCCACCGAGAATCGCGTTCATCACCACCACGGGGAAATAATCCTCGTGCAGGCGGGGAATGGCCACGTGCCCCACGCGCACCTCCGACTGGGGCGCGTCCGGCTTGTGCACCAAATGCACGCGCGGTTCGAGAAACCGCTGGGTATCCACCGGTTCCGTCACCGGCGGCGCCTTGCCGACCCAATCACCGAAGTGCGCACTCGCCAACTTCACGGCGTGTTCCACATCGATATCACCAACCATCATCAAGGCGGTGGCGTCGGGACGATAAAACTCCGCGTGATACGCCTGCACCCGCTCACGCGTGAGGCGCAGGCTGCTCTGTTCGTCGCCACCGGCCAGTCGCGCGAAACGCGAGGTGGGCTCGTACAGCAACCGTGAGAAGAACACGTCGGACAAGCCGCGCGGCTCCGCGCGGAGCTGGGCCAGATCGGCCAGCCGCTCGCCACGCATGCGCTCCAGTTCCGACTCGGGGAACGCCGGATAGCGCAGCACTTCCGACAGCACCGCGACCGCATCATCGATCCGCGACGACAGCGCCGTGATCTGCACGATCGCCGAGTCCCAGTCGGCGCCGGTATCGAGCGTGGTGCCGAGCATTTCAAGCCGCGAGTTGAGCTCGAGCGCGTTCATGTCGCGCGTCCCTTCTGCCAGCGCCCGGGTGGTAAGCTGGGCCAGTCCTTCGTAATCGCGCGGATCGCGTGTGGCGCCCGCTTCGATCACCGCCAGGGTGGTCACCACCGGATACGCCGGCACCGTCGCCACGATCAGACGCAGACCGTTGGCCAGGATGCGCGTGGAGAAGTGCGGAAACCGATAGTCGCTGGGAATGCCGGCACCAGGACGAGGAGGGGCCACCGGCATTGCCACCGGCATCGCATCATGCACGGAATCGTGAGGCGTGTCGGTCATGCGCCGACCTCCGCCATCTCGGCCCGCGCGGGGTGTGGCTGTTCCTCGGACGGTACGTACAGCAGCAGAGCGCGATTGTCGGGACCGAGTCGTTCGCGCGCGAGAGCGGACACGGCCGCCGTCGTCGTCGCGCCGTAACGCGCCACCTGATCGTTGATCAAGGTCGCGTCACCGAAGTACGTCGCAAAGCGCGACAGCTGGTCAGCGCGCTCGGCCGCCGACTGCATGCTCGTCACAAAACTCGTTTCGATCAGCGCCCGGGCCCGCTGCACTTCGACATCCGTCACACCATCCCGATGCATCAGGTCGAGTTCGGCCAGCACGGCCGCTTCGAGCTGCTCGGGCGTGACTTCCGGGTGGGCCGTGGCGTCGATCACCAGCAGGTCGCTCCCCTTGGCCAGGTCGTACGTGAAGGCGCTCGCCTGCGAGGCGATGCGCTGCTTACGCACGAGGGACTGCTCCAACCGACAGCCCGTCCGCAGGCCGAGGATGGCGGCAGCCAGCGAGGCGGCATAATAGCCGTCGGTGCCGAACACCGGGGTGCGGCACGCCACGAACAGGCGCGGCAACGCAACGGCATCGGGTACCACCGCACGGCGCGTGTCTCCAAACGTGGGTGGCAGCGTCATGTCGCGGAGCGGTGGACGTTCGGCGCCGCGGGAAATCGGACCGTAATACTCTTCTATCAGGCGCATCGTCTCGGTGCGATCAAAATCACCAGCCACCGTGAGCACGGCGTTGTCCGGGGTGTAATACGTCCGGAAGAAGTCCGCGACGTCGTCGAGCGACGCGTCGGTCAGATGCTCCATGGACCCGATCAACGAGTGATGGAACGGATGGGCCTCCGGGAAACAGAGGGCCGGCAGACGCTCCCACCACGTGCCGTACGGCTGGTTGTCGACCGACCAGCGGCGCTCGTTTTTGACGACGTCACGTTGCGTGTCGAGCTTCTGCTGGGTGAGCCCCGGCAGCATCCGACCCATCCGGTCCGCCTCGAGCCAGAGCGCCAGCGCGATCTGATGCGACGGCACCGTCTCGTAGTAGTTGGTCCGGTCAAGCCAGGTCGACCCGTTCAGGGTCCCTCCGGCGCGCTGGACGAGTTCGAAATGTTCGTTGGCCTCGACGTTCGCCGACCCCTGAAACAGCATATGCTCGAACAAGTGGGCGAAACCCGTGCGATCGAGCCGCTCATTGGCTGAACCCACGTGATACCACAAATTGACCGCGACGATCGGCGCCGTGTGATCCTCAGAGAGAACCACATGCAGGCCGTTCGGGAGGTGATAACTCTCGACTGGAATGCGCATGGTTCAATATTGGGGGGCTGGTCACGAAACTCGGAACCCCATGCGCAAGAACCGATCATGATCGCCGACCACCAATTCTCTTCCCAGTTTCTCCTATGACGTTTTCCAATCGCCACGCCATCCTGCTGGTTGGAGCACTCGGGGTCCTCGTCGGCTGCGGCAGTGACCCACAGGTCCCGAGCGCGGCGACCGCCACCGCCAGCACCACCCTGTCGGCCGCCGTGGCCGCGACGGTGGCCGCCGTACCGACCGTGCGGGTCACCGATGCCAAGGGGAAGGGCATCAAGAATGTCATGGTGCGCTGGCGCATCGCGAGCGGTGCCGGCAAAGTCATCAACGATTCGGTCCGCACCACCGCGAGCGGCGACGCCACGTCGGGCGGATGGACGCTCGGCACCACCTCCGGCCAGCAGACACTGCAGGCCACCGTCGATGGCCTCGCCCCCGTCACCTTTACCGCGATCGCGAATCCCGGTCCGTTGTCACGGCTCACGCCGGTCACCGCGGTCGACCAGCAAGCCCCGGTCAACACACCCGTACCGTCCCTGCCGACCGTGCGCGCGGAAGACCAATACGGCAACCCCATCAGCGGCGCTGCCGTGGTATTCACCATCGTGCAGGGCAACGGGGTGCTGCTCGGCGCGCAACAGTCCAGCAACGAGCTCGGCATCGCGGCGGTCGGCGCGTGGACCATCGGTAGAGCCATCGGACAGCAGATCGTGACGGCCACGGCGACCGGCTCCAATCCGGCGGTCTTCAGCGTCAACGCCCTCGCCGGGCCCGCGACTGATCTGCTCCGCGTCGGCGGCGATAATCAGGCGGGTGTCGCGAACATGAACATCGTCACGCCGCCCGGCGTGCGCGTCGTCGACGCCTATGGAAATCCAGTCGGCAGCGTACCGGTCACATTCACCCCCGGCGCGAACTCGGGCACGGTAACCGGCAGCACCGTGCTGTCCGATCCAGCCAATGGCACCGCGTTCGTCGGCAGCTGGCGTCTTGGCACAGCGAGCACGCAGACACTGGTCGCCACCAGTTCGGCGATTCCGAACAAATCGACGACGTTTACCACCACAGTCAGCACGTCGGCTTTCAATGTAGAGGTGCGCTTCATCGGCGATGCGTCGCTACCGGTACGGACCGCTTTCGCCAATGCGGTCGCCAAGTGGCGGCAAGTCATCGTCGGCAGTATCGGGACCGTCAACAACGTGAGCATTCCAGCGGGACCCGCGGCGAATTCCTGCAGCAGTTGGACGCCGGCCGTGACCGGTACGGTGCAGAATACGATCATCTTTGCCCGCATCGACTCGATCGATGGGCCTGGTTCACCGGGGGCGGGCAATATCCTCGGCCAAGCCAGCCCATGCTTCGTGAACGGCAATGCGATCCCGTTTCTCGGCTACATGGAGTTCGATAGTCTCGACGTCAGTCAGCTCGTGGCACGGGGGCAATTCGAAAAGGTCGTGCTCCACGAAATCGGGCATGTGCTCGGTATCGGCACCATCTGGAGTTTCCGGCGCTCCCTGCTGGACACCTCCGTCATGGGCGACCCGTTTTTCGTGGGAAGCGCCGCGCGCGCGCAATTCGCCGCGATCAACACGGTCACGTACTCCGGCAATCCGGTACCGGTGGAAAACACCGGCGGCACCGGCACGATCAACGCACATTGGCGCACATCGGTCATGCAGCGCGAACTCATGCAAGGCTTTGCAGTGAACCAGGTGCAACCGCTCAGCCGCATCACGGTGGGCTCGCTGCAGGATCTCGGCTATCTCGTGAACCTCGCCGCGGCCGACGCCTTTTCACTCACGGCGGCACTGCGCAGCGGCTTCGGCTTCGACGTCACCTCAGGCATCCCGTATCGCGACATCGTGCCCGATGTCGAAATCAAGCAGGTTCGCGCCGATGGCAGCATCGTGCGACTCCCGCGCCGCACCCGATAGTCGTACGCGCACGCGAGTTACGGTGTGGTCGGTGCCGTCCTCGACCCGCCGGTCAGCTTGATCCACAGCATCAACGCGATATCGGTCGGCAACGCGATCGACTCGCGCAGCATGAATTCGATCGCCACCGCACGGTTCGCCGAAATAGGGCTCGTGCGGGTGGGCGATGGCAGCGGACGCATACCGTGCAATCGCGCCAGCACATCGAGTCGGAGCATGTGAAACGGGTCACTCACCAGAAGGATGCTGGCACGACGCGGCATCGTGTCTCGGACCGTGGACGGCAACGAGTCACGCCACGCCTGGAGCAGCGCCGCGGCGCCATCCATCGACGCCAGTGATGTGCGTCCATTTGGTTCGAGGAGAATGGCCTGTGGGGGCACGCCGCGGCGCACCAGATACCGCTGCCCCGCAGCGGCTTCGCTGATCAGATCACCCGCGCGACGGCCACCGGTCAGCACGACACGATCGGCCCGGGCGCTCTTCCAGAGCACCAGCGCGTGGTCGAGCCGGGCGCGCAATACCGGTGACGGACGTCCCCCGTACTGCGCGGCGCCCAACACGACGATGGCATCCGCGCGCCCCTCGGCCGCCCGCCGCGACCAGCCGAAGATGACAGCCAGACACAGCACCCACCCCGCCAGCACGGCGCCGATAAGTCGGAGAATGAGTGGTGGCCGATACCGGCCAAACGCAACGCGTTGCATCCTGCCAAGCTACTGCCTGCGCGCCCACCGCGAAGGCACGGGGGGCGCCGGCCTCAGGCGAGACTAAAGCGACACCACCGTGCCGGGCGCCGGGATCGTGACCGTGAAGCGATCGGCCCGAAGCTGCTCGGCGAATGCTGTCTGTGCCGGCGTTTCACCGTGTACGAGGTACACGTGCGGGTGATCCCGCCCGTCGGCCGCGCCCCCGCTCCGTACCGCACTCAGCCACGCATGCAGTTCCGTGCGGTCGGCATGCGCGCTGTAGCCGTTCAACACTTCCACCTGGGCGGCCAGTTCGACCTCGTCACCGAAAATCTTGATCACGCGCCGTTGCTCGAGGATACGACGGCCCAGCGTGTGTTCGGCCATGAAACCCACGATCAGGATCGTATTGCGCGCATCGCTGGCGCCGGTGCGCAGATGGTGCAAAATACGCCCCGATTCCACCATGCCCGACGCCGCGATGATGACCATCGGGCCGTGCATGCTGTTCAGCGCCTTCGATTCGTTCACATCGCGCGTGAATTTCACCAGCGGGAAGTCGAACAGATCGTTCGTGTGCCGCACCAGCGCTTCGCTGTGATCGAACACTTCCGGATGCATCGCGAACACCGACGTCGCATCGGTCGCCAGCGGTGAGTCGATAAAGATCGGCACCGTCGGAATCTTGCCGGCGCGGTGCAGCTGATGGAGATCGTACACCAACTCCTGGGTACGCCCAACCGCAAACGCGGGAATCAGCACGCGTCCGCCGCGCGCCGCTGTTTCGCGGACAACGCGCCCAAGCTCCTCGCGCGCACCCTCCACC
>CAIUOO010000471.1 GCA_903900795.1 uncultured Gemmatimonadota bacterium
CCAGGCTGTCACTGGATGTCACGCATGACTTCGGGGTGTGTACGCGGGCGGACCTTCTGCACTCGCCATCGGGGAGCCGTCTCGCCAACGCGCAGCGCGACTGGCAGTCCCGTACGCGTCTGCACCGCATGGTCGGCCGGCTCGATCCACGACGCATCCGCTGGCTGCGGCAGCTCCGGCACTTCGAGTCGCTGCGCTATCCGCCCCCGCCCGAACATCTCGTGGTGGCGGTCTCCCGCGTGGTGGCGGCGGACCTGATGGCATGGCATCGCCTGTCCCCCGCACAGGTACGGGTGGTGCCCAATGGCATCGACACCGCCCGCTTTGTCCCGCTCCGGCTCGCGGAGCGCGACCAACTGCGCCAGCGACGCGGGCTGGCAGGGCGCACGGTGCTGCTGTTCTCCGCGTACAACCCGCGGCTCAAGGGATTCTTCCCGCTGCTCGAGGCCTTCGCCCGGGCGCGGGTCAAGCATCCGGAGCTGCTACTGGTTGCCATCGGCAAGGCCCCCGATGCCCGTACGATCAGCGCCGTCCGCCGTTTGGACCTCGAGGACGCCGTGCGGTTCGATGGACCCGTGTCCGACCCGCTGGCGCATTATCACATGGCCGATCTCTTCGCCCTTCCCAGCTGGCACGACGCCTGCAGCCTCAGCGTGCTCGAGGCGTGCGCCTGCGGCGTGCCGGTGATCACCACACGCACCAACGGGGCCTCGGAGTTGATCGCCGACGGGCTTGACGGCCGCATCATCGACATGGCGGACGATGTGGATGCGCTCGCGGCTGCACTCATGGAGCTCGCGGTGCCGGCGACCCGTGCTCGCATCAGCGCGCATGCTCGGTGCACCGCCGAGACGCATGATTTCTCCAGGAACGTGGATCGCATCGAACAGCTCTACCACGAGGTCGTGCGGCTTCCGTCACGGTCCCTCCGCGCTTCGGAGCCCGCATGAGCAAGCGGCTGGCTGCCTACGTGCATGGCACGCACGATCCTGCCGCCCGCTTCCGGATTGCCCAGTACATGCCGCTGCTCTCCGAAGCGGGATGGGATGTGTCCCTGCGTCCGCAGCGGCCGGCGCGGCCATGGGCGATCGACTGGGGCGGTCCGCTGCGCAACGCGCTCCCGCGGCGCATCGGCAGCTGGGTGCGCCGTATCAACCGTCGCCTCGACATTGCCGCCGCGTCCAACTACGACTGCGTCTTCCAGAACCGGGATCTTCTCGCTGGACGTGCCGAGTACGAGGAGCAGCTGTTCCGCCGCAACCGTCGCGTGGTGTTCGACTTCGACGATGCGATCTATCTGGACGGCAAGGCCGATCACATCGGGAGTGTGTGCGCGCGCGCCGCGTGGGTCATTGCCGGCAACGCTCAGCTCGCCGACTTCGCTCGGCAGCACACGGAGCGCGTGTCGATCATTCCGACCGTCGTGGATCCCACCGCCTATGAGGTGGCAGCGCACGCCGCGGCCCCCCGTGCCCCACAGCTGCGCATCGGCTGGCTCGGCTCCGCACACTCCATCGAGCAGACGCTCTTTCCCTTCGTCCCCCTGTTGGCGACGCTGCAGGCCAGACTGGGGTTCGAATTCGTGGTCATGTCAGCGCCGCCCCCGGTGCTTCCGGCAAGCCCGCTGCGCTGGCGCTTCGTACCGTGGAGTCCACTGGCGGAAACGCAGATCGCCCGGCACATCGACATCGGCATCATGCCGCTGGTCGATGAGCCCTACCAGCGGGGGAAGTGCGGGTGCAAGCTGCTGCAGTACATGGCCGCCGGCCTGCCCACGGTGGCCTCACCAGTGGGGGTGAACGCCGAG
>CAIUOO010000472.1 GCA_903900795.1 uncultured Gemmatimonadota bacterium
CATCCGCATCGACGATGATCTGGTGAATCCTGATCCGGCGATCTTTACGCGGTGGTTTCTGGCGCAGGGTATCCTGGATATCGATGGCGGTGTGGTGTTGCCCAACGCCACCGAACCATTCCGAGTCTCCGTTGCCTCCCGCCCCGGCATGCACGTGCCGTCCGATCACGCCGTGCCCGAGGACAGGCAATTGCGGGAAGACATTCTGGCGATGATCGGATCCGAGCCGACGTCCGAGCCGGTCGCCCTGGTCACGGGCGCGAGCCAGCGCGTGGGCGCGCAGATCGTCTCCACGCTGCACGCGCGTGGTATGCGGTTGGTGGTGCACTACCGTCACTCCGACGATCAGGCACGTGCCTTGTGCGACGCCCTCGACCGTACGCGCCCCGGTTCGGTGATGCTGGCGGCGGCGGATCTTTCCTCGCCCGACGCGCCCAGGGAGCTCATCGATGCGGTCCGTTCGCGGTGGGGGCGATTGGACCTACTCGTCAATAATGCGGCGGTGTTCTATCCCACCCCACTCGAACACAGCACAGTGACGGACTGGGATGCGCTGACGGGGGCCAACCTCCGCGCGCCGTATTTTCTCGCGCAGGCCGCGCTGCCGCTGTTGCAGGCACAGGGCGGCAGCATCATCAACATGGTCGATGTCTACGCCGAACGCCCTCGGCCGAATTACGCGATCTACTGTGCGACCAAGGCCGGCCTGGTCGCGCTCACGCGGGCCCTTGCCCGCGAGCTGGCGCCGACGATTCGCGTGAATGCCATCGCACCGGGGGCGATACTCTGGAGTGCAGAGTCAACCGCCGCCGACCAGCAGGCCATCCTTGCCAAGACACCGCTGGCGACGCTGGGGCGCGTGGAGGACATCTCGCGGGCGGTGTGCTACCTGCTCGATGCCCCCTACGTGACCGGTCAGGTGATGAACGTGGACGGCGGCCGCTCGATCGCCGATTAGCGCGGAGTTGGCGGGATGGCCGCGGTCAGGATGCCAGGAACGTGACGCGTCTGACATCGCTCTCAAACCGACCGTTGGGATACAGGTTGATCCAGCGATAGCCGGGCGCTTCACCGGTCACACGCCCGGATTTTGAGGTGGACTGATAACCGGTGGCAGGCGTGGACAGATAGCAAATGCCATGCTGAGCCACCAGGAATTCCTGGTGCACGTGTCCTGATATCACCAGCTTGATCGAGGGGTGCTGCTCGAGCTGGTGCATGACCTCCCGGTGATTGCAGACCTCCACCGCCACGCCGCGATCCTGATGATCCGGCAAATTGTAGTGCGTGGCAATCAGCGCCCATTTCTTCGGGTATTCACGGATCAACGTGGACAGCCGATGCAGGGCGGCCTCGCTGACTTCAACGCGATCGCCGCCGGGCATCGGCGCATGATCAGCGGCGAGCAGCAGAATGTGCCAGTCGTGCAGCAGGCAATGATCATCCATCGAGATGGGTTGCAGCGGATACACGCGGCGGGCGGCGTCGGGATTGTCGTGGTTCCCCAGCACGCAGTACACCGGCGCAGAAAAGCTCTTCAGCGCGTCTGCAATGAACTGATACGTTTCGGGCTTGCCGTCATGCGCCAGATCGCCCGTGACAAGGATGACATCCGGATTCGGGTAGTGTTGCCGCACATGCATCACGACCTGAAGAAAACTGGCCCGGGTGTCGATGTCGTTGAACCGCCCGTGCGGTTCTGCGAAGAGATGCAAGTCGGTCAACTGGAGCACCGTGGCGTAATCGCGTGGCGTCATCGGCGCGCAATCGCTTCGCAGCGGGCACGGGCGAAGAAACCGGCGGGATGAGCGCACCATGCGTCGAGTGCCGCGCACTGCCGTGCCAGTTCAGCCTCCGTCAGCCACTGCTGTGCAAGGATCAGGTCACGGTGGTCGGCAGCGAGAAAGGTTTGCCAGTAGTGGCGAATACCGTCCTTTTCCGGAGCACTGGCAAACATGTCGTAACTGCAGCTGACCGTGATGTCGCAGAAGCCGTGGTCGCGCAAGAGCGACGTGTGCTGCGCGCCGAAGTCGATGTTGCCGCCGTGATGCGCAAACACCTTGCTGATGGTGTCCCACGTGGCTGCCAACTCAGGAGAGGCGGGAATCATCATGTCGCCGGTGTGGCA
>CAIUOO010000473.1 GCA_903900795.1 uncultured Gemmatimonadota bacterium
CGACTTCACGTGGGGAGAGAAGTATCACGGGCTGATGAGGAAGTTCTCCGACTCCACCGACTCGTTCGACTCACAGTCGAACTGGCGCAAGGCGAGGAACCTCCGCGGGAAGTTGATGCTCGCCTACGGCACGCTCGATGACAACGTGCATCCCGTGGCGACGCAACTGGTGATCGATGAGCTGATCAAGGCCAACAAGGATTTTGACCTGCTTGTACTCCCCAATCGCAATCACGGTTTTGCCGCCGAGCCGTACATGGTGCGACGCACGTGGGACTACTTCGTCCGAAATCTGTTGGGAGCAACACCGCCCGACGGGTACGTGCTCAAGTCGCCATCGCCGTGATGGGAGAATCGGAGGTGGCACCGCGCCGTTCACGCAGAGGGGTGTCGGCGACTGGCGGCTCACGAGGTCGCGAAGGTCGGCATCGTGCGTGAATTCATCGAGAACTAGGCCGACCCACCAATCAGCGGCGGCGCAATCTTTTCGACACCACGCGGTTCCTGGTACCACTCGCTGCGCGACGTCGTTGCCGCCAACCGCGCCATGGCCTCGTGACGATTCTCTGTCCCTCCGGTTGGGGCACCACGAACCTGCTCGGCCTCATGACGTGACCCCCGAAAGCTGAGCCAGGTATTATGTCAGTCCTCACCAAGAGGACGGATGCGGAGAAGCCGGTTTACGGATGAGCAGATCATCGCGGTGCTGCACGAGTGGGACGCGGGAGCGAAGCTGGTGGACCTCGTTCGCAGGCACGGGGTGACGGAGCAGACGCTGTACCGCTGGAAGAAGAAGAAGTACGGCGGCATGCAGGCGACCGAGGCCAAGCGATTGAGGGCGCTCGAGGAGGAAAATCGGCAGCTGAAGCGGTTGGTCGCCGATCTGGCGCTCAATCTGCAGGTCGTGAAGGACTTGTTGGGAAAAAAGTGGTGACGCCCGAGCAGCGGCGGACGGCCGTCACCAGTGCCATGAAATCCGCCGGCATTTCCGAACGTCAGGCATGCCGCTTCACGGGCTTCGCGCGCTCCTCCCAGCGCTATACGACGCGGCGCCCGAGCGACACCGCGTTGCGGGAGCGACTGCACACCTTGGCGATCCTGCGGCCACAGTGGGGCTATCGCAGCCTGTACCGGCTGCTGCGGCGTGAGGGGCTTACGGTGAATCGGAAACGCGTCCAGCGCGTCTATCGCGACGCCGGTCTGTCGGTACGTCGTCGCCCACGGAAGCGCGTGGCGGTCGAGCGTGTGCCGCGCAGCATGCCCGTTGGCGTGAACATTCGCTGAAGCATGGACTTTGTCTCCGACGCGATGGCTGGTAAACCAATCGCCCCTGTGGCATGCGGCGGCAGGCCGAGCCCGCCCCTGCCGAGGCGCCGCCCGCGATCGCCCCTGCGCTGAGGCTGGCGCCGACCGAGGCCAGCCGCCGATGGGCGAAGGCCCTACGGCAGCGCTGCTCCAACAGCGCTTCGAGATCGCGCCGCGCGCGAGGCCCACGCCGGGCCGCGGAGCCCCCCATCGACCCGGGCCCCCACGAGCCGGGGCCCGTCTCGTACCCCGCGCCCGTCCCACCGCGGCGTCACCGTGGGCTCCGCCGGCCCGAGCCACCCCCGCTGACCGCCGCTGGTGCGGCGCTCACGGCGCCCGGACGAGAGGCAGGGCACGCCGCCGCCTCTCACGCGGTGCTGGCGAGGTCGGCGATCGCGCCGTACGATCGACGCATTGTCGACCGACCCCGATTGAAATTCCTATCCCGCCAGATCGACGACGCCCGAGGCGACCCAGAATGCGCTGGCTCGAGTCGTTCTGGCGGGCGCTGCGGGGGCGAACGGCGTCGCACTTAGTAGCGGAATACTAACAGTACACGTTAGATTTACGATCATGATCCATCGACGACTCGACGACCTTCTGGCGGCGCGCCTGCGGGACACGCCGGCCGTGGTCCTGCTTGGCCCTCGTCAAGTTGGGAAAACGACGCTCGCCCAGAAGGTCGCCCGCGAGTACGGCGCGGCCGCACGCTACCTCGACTTGGAGCGACCGGCCGATCTGCGGCGGCTCGAGGATCCGGACGCGTACTTGCGCGCGCAGCAGGGGCAACTCGTGATTATCGACGAGATCCATCGGGCGCCAGGGCTCTTCCCCCTGCTCCGCGGCATCATCGATGAGCGTCGGCGGGAAAACGATCGCACGGGGCACTTTCTCCTGCTCGGTTCCGCGTCGCTCGACTTGCAACGACAGGCCGGCGAGTCGCTGGCAGGGCGCGTGGCGTATCTCGAGCTGACGCCGGTGCTGGCGCATGAACTGCCGACGCAGAATCGGCCGAAGCGGCCCGTGGACCAGTTGTGGACGCGCGGCGGTTTTCCTGAGAGCCTGCTGGCCCCCACCGACGTGGCGAGCGCGACGTGGCGGCAGAACTTCCTGCGCAGTTATCTGGAGCGCGATGTGCCGATGTTCGCGCCCCGGATGCCCACCGAAACCGTGGGCCGACTCTGGCGCATGCTGGCGAGCAGCCAAGGTTCGCTGCTCAATCAGGCACGACTCGCGGCGAGCCTGGACATCTCTTCACCCACCGTTGGGCGCTACATCGATCTGCTGTCAGACCTTCTGCTGGTGCGGCGCCTGCGGCCCTTCAGCGGTAATCTCGGCAAGCGTCTGGTCCGGGCACCGAAGGTGTACGTGCGCGACAGTGGGCTGGTGCACGCGCTGCTCGGGCTCGATACGCTGGATGACCTCCTCGCGCATCCAATCACCGGCGCCAGCTGGGAAGGGTTCGTCATCGAAAACCTGATCGCCGCCGCCGGTC
>CAIUOO010000474.1 GCA_903900795.1 uncultured Gemmatimonadota bacterium
AAGTGTGGGCGGCGATACCGCGAACGCGTATTTCGCTGAGGGCATGGCCGATGAGCTGTCGAACGCGCTCGGCAAAGTGCCGGGGTTGCAACTCGCCGGGCGCAGTTCGGCGGCGGCGTTTCGCGGCAAGCAGAAGTCGGCGCAGGAGATTGGCGCGGCGTTGAATGTGGGCGGCGTGCTTGAAGGCACCGTACGCCGGGCGGGTGGCAAAGTGCGCGTCGCCACGCAGCTCACCAACGCGCGTACAGGGTTGGTCCTCTGGAGCGACAGCTTCGAGCGCGATGCCAAGGACGTGTTCGCGGTGCAGGACGACATCGCGCAGGCGATCGTGCGGGCGTTGCAGGTCACGCTGGCGGGCGGTGCCGCGCCGGCGCCCACGGCGGCCCGCGGCACCACCGATCTCGAGGCGTACGATCTGTACCAACGCGGCGTGTATCTCTTCGAGCGGCGCGGTCTAAGCCTCCTGCGGGCCCGCGACTACTTCCAGCAGGCGATCGCTCGCGATCCGCAGTTCGCGCGAGCTTACGCTGCGCTCGGACGCACCTGGGTAACGCTGGCACTGTACGCCATGGTGCCGGCAGTCGAGGCGGTCCCCTCGGCCATGGCGGCGAGCGAACGCGCAGTGGCGCTGGATTCGCTGTCCGCCGACGCCTGGGCGGCGTTGGGATACGCCCGGACCGTCGGGTACCAATGGCGCGCGGCGGACGAGGCTACGCTGCGGGCCGTGCGCTTGGACGCCCAGAACGCGGACGCGCAGGCAACCCGGTCACGGTTCCTGGTGGTAGTCGGCCGGTTTGACGAGGCCGCCGAGGCTGCGTTGGTGACGGTGGCCCTCGATCCCGGGGGTGTGGGAAACATGATCACGGGTGCGCAGCTGCTCGCCCTCGCTGGTCGGTATCCCGAGGCGATCCAGTTGGCCAATCGAGTCTGGGAGATGGATTCGACGCTGTCGGCTTCGTCCACAACCTTGATCGTGCTCTGGGAAGGCGGGCAAGTCGCTGAGGCGCGTCGGCGTGCCGAGGTACTGCTTCGTCTGTCGCCATACCCTGGCGCCATCAGCCGCGCGATCTACGTCATCGCCAAGACCGGCGACCCCGGGCGCGCCACGACGCTGCTCAGCCAACAGCGCGCCCGCTTTGCCGGCCGCGACGAGGGAGGATCCGTCTGGTCTATCGCGTGGCTTGGATTGGGCGACACGGCGCAGGCGTTGACGGCGCTCGAGGAAAGTGCGCGGCGGGGCGAACTCGGCGTGAACAATCTCTTGGGAAGTCAGTATTTCGATCCCGTTCGTGCCAGCCCGCGCTTCGCGGCCATCGTGCGCATGCTCGGCCTGGACGTGGCGCTGTTTACGTCGCCCAACGGCGGGCGGCCGCGGTGAGTCTGCCGTCGGGTTCAGCGCTTGACAGTCACACTTTAGTTACATAATCTCCGTGCTGTGGGGCAAATTCCCGAACCGTGAGGTTGCCATGGCCATTCTCGTGAGTAAGACCCGCGCGCAAGGCGCTTCGGTGGTCACCACACTCCCGGCCGAGGTCGCGCGTAGGCTGGCGGTCACGGCGGGTCAGGAGCTCGAGTGGATTGAAGACGGCATGGGCGGGTTTCGCGTGGTGCCGCACACCCCGGAAACCGCCGAGGCGCTCGCCGTCCACGAGAAGATGATGGCGGAGTACGATGCTGTGTTCCGCGCCCTCGCCAAGTAGATCCGGCGCGCATGAGGGCGGAGCCCCGCTGGCTTACGGAGAGCACGCTCCTGGCGATTCACGCGCAGCAGATCGAGCGTTTTGGCGGGGCGCACGGCGTGCTCGATCAGAACGTTGTCTTGTCGGCGTTGGCCCGTCCCCAACAGCGTTGGAGCTACGATGAATCGGCCAACCTCGCCGACTTCGCGGCGGCATACCTCGTGGGCTTTGCGCGCTCGCAAGGATTCAACGATGGCAACAAGCGCACCGGGCTGGCCTGCGCGTTGGTGTTTCTCGCGCTCAACGGGGCGGCGTTGCACGTGAACGGCGCCGAGTTGTACGCCATCACCATGAAGGTGGCAACCAATCAGGCGGGCGATGTTGAGGTCGCCGCGTATCTGCGCGAGCGGCTGCCGTGAGCGATACGCTCCGTACTTGGCTGTTCAAGGGGTCTTCACGCGGTCAGCGTCGTTGAAAATCGATCACCGAACCTGGAACCGATGATGTTGATTCACCACGTTGCGAACGCACGCCACGCGATCCTGCGGCGCACCATCGCCGGTGTGGCGCTCGGCGCCCTCTCCGCCTTTTCGGCGGCCTCGGCGTCGGCGCAGCCCACCACAAGCGGCCTCACCCGCCTGCTCGAATCCGAGCTCGCGCGCATGCCGGCGCGCACTGGCGTGTACGTGAAGCATCTCACCACTGGTGAAGAGGCAGCCGTGAACGCCGACGTTGCCTTCAGTAGTGCGAGTGTCATCAAACTGACAATCCTCGTCCGCGCGTTTCAGTTGGTCGACCAGGGCAAGATCAAGCTCGACGACCGCGTGGAGATCGGTCGGGCCGAGCTGCGCGACGGATCGGGGGTGCTGCAGTATCACGACCTCGGTCAGACCCCCACGATCAAAGACTTGCTCACGGAGATGGTGATCACGAGCGACAACGTGGCCACGGATCTCATGCTCACGCGCGTCGGCGGTGTAGACAGTCTCAACACGTGGCTCAAGCGCTCGGGCTTTGCGCACTTGAGCATGGTAGCTCGCGGACATGTATATCGTCGCAAGATTCTGGCGCTGGTCAATCCGGCGTTCGACACGCTGACGGCCGAGGAGACTACCGGATTACAGTACGCACAACAGGGCGACGCGCTGTTCGATTTGTATGCGTCGCTGTTCACGGGGGCTCGGGCCGCGTGGGTGGACATGGTCCGTGACCCGGCCAACAAGAAGATTCTCGCCGACGGCCGGAGCCGTCTGCCGGTGCAGGATCATGCCTATTGGCTGGGCGACATGAACCCGCGCGAAACCGGGCGGCTGCTCGAGGCCATCGAGCGCGGCACCATGACCTCGGCGTCAAGCGCGGCGATGATGCGCACGATGCTGCGTCGCCAGCAAGCGGGTGCCCGACGCCTCCCGCATTTTCTCGATGTGCCGGTGGCGCACAAAACGGGGGATAGCCCAGTCATCGCGAACGATGTGGGGATGATCTACGCGCGTTCGGGCACCATCATCATCGCCTTCTTCGTTAACGGTGTGACCGGATCGCTCGGCGAAACGGAAGACATGATCGGACGGGCTGCCCAGCGCGTCGTCGACTATTTCGACGGCCCAGCTGCCCGCGTACGGCGTTCCCCAGCTCCATAGCGGCGTGGCAGCAGATGCGTCTGCGCATCGCTACGTCTCTTTCGTCTCTTTTTTGCGAGTCCTCATGCGTTGGACTGCTCCGCTCGTCTGCGTCGTGGTATGCGTCGTGGTGTTCACTATCGCCTGTTCCTCCGGCGACGAGGCTGACGGCGTCAAACCCGACGCGGCGTTGCGCACATCTGCTATGACGTCAGCCATGGCACCGGCCAAACCGCTCGGCCACGCGCTCACCGGCACGCTGGTTGAGCGCATCGCCGTCTCGCCCTATGTCTACCTCCGGTTGAAGACGGCCACGGGCGAGCTGTGGGTGGCCGTGCTCGAGGCGCCGCTCGCCGTCGGCGCGCGGGTGACCGTGTACAACGCCCTGCTGATGGAGCAGTTCGAGTCGAAGACGCTCAAGCGCACGTTCGAGCGGATCTACTTCGGGTCGCTCGACGCACCGGGTACGCACCCCACAGACATGGCGGGCACGGGCGCCGAGCCCACCACCGCGGGCGCACCCGTGCCCACCGACGCAAAGGTTACACCGGTGGCCAAGGCGACCGGCGCCGACGCGCGGACGATCGCCGAGCTGTGGACGCAGAAAGACCGGTTGGCCAACACGGTGGTCTCGGTGCGCGGCACCGTGGTGAAGTACAACGCCGCCGTGATGGGCAAGAACTGGATTCACCTGCAAGACGGCAGCGGTGACGCCGCCACGGGCACGCACGACATCACCGTGACCACGCTGAATGCGGTCACGGTGGGCGCCACGGTGACGATCACCGGCACGGTGCGCCTGAATCGCGATGTGGGTGCGGGCTACACGTACGCGGTGCTCATCGAAGACGCCACGGTGGTCACGAAGTAGGCGGCGCGTTCCGCTGACTCGCCCCGGCGGCGCTGCGGCCCTATGCTTCGCGGATGAACAATCCGACCGGGACCCGATTCGCACGCGCCGACCTCGGCCACCAACGGCCATCGGTACGTGGCGCCGCCGCCGTTGCCTTCGCGTTCGTGCTCGCGTTGATGCTGCTCCCGATCGCCTCCGCGTTCGCGCAGCCAGCCCCCGTGATCACCGGCCCGCCCGCACCAGTGGCCCCGGCAGTGATCGCGCGCGACTCGGCGCAGCAGGCTACAGTGCGCGCCATCAAGCTCGCGGCACCACTCACGCTGGATGGCGTACTCGACGAGGCGGTGTACGCCACGGAGGCCCCGTTTGGTGGCCTCATTCAGGTCGCGCCAGACGCCGGAGCACCAGCGTCGGAGCGCAGCGACATCTGGATCACGTACGATGATCGCAACATCTACCTGTCCTGTCGTTGCTACGACGCATCGGCGCCTGCGGAATGGATTGTGAACGAACTGCGGCGCGACACCGGTGGTCTGCGTAACAACGAACACATCGGCGTCCTCTTCGATACGTTCTACGATCGCCGCAGCGGCTTTGCGTTTTACACGAATCCGCTCGGCGCGCGCGCCGACTACTCCATTGTGGACGAAGGCGCCTCCAACACCGACTGGAACCCGGTGTGGACGTCAAAGACGGGACGCTTCGATGGCGGATGGACCGTGGAGATGGCGATTCCGTTCAAGTCGCTGCGCTATCGGGCGGGGATGGATCAAGTGTGGGGCATGCAGATCCGGCGCTCGGTGCGGCACAAGAACGAATGGGACTATCTCACGCCCGTCCCGCGCATCTTGGCCGGTCCGCAGGCGCTGAATCGCGTGTCGGCCGGTGGAACGCTGGTGGGTCTCGATCTCCCCGAAACCGGCAAGAACATCGAGCTCAAGCCGTACGTAGTGGCCAGGACCACGACCGACCGCGTGCGCACGCCGGCCATCAACAACAGCGTGGGCAGTGAAATCGGTGGCGACATCAAGTACGCCGTGACGCCCAACCTCACGGCGGATCTCACGGTCAATACGGACTTCGCGCAGGTCGAGGCCGACGAACAGCAGGTCAACCTCACGCGATTCAGCCTGTTTTTTCCTGAGAAGCGCGACTTCTTCCTGGAAGGTCGTGGTATCTTCGACTTCGCGCGGGGCGGCAACGGCGCATTCGGCGGCAGTGGTGGCGCCGATACGCCGCAGCTGTTCTACACCCGGCGCATTGGTCTCGACAACGGCGGCGTCGTGCCGATCAACGTGGGCGGTCGACTTACCGGAAAGCTGGGCAAGTACGCCATCGGTCTGATGAACATCGGCACGTCGGGCGACGCGGCGTTCAAGGCCGACCCGACCAACTTCACGGTGGTGCGCGTGAAGCGCGACGTGTTGCAGCGCAGTTCGATCGGCGCCATGATCACCAATCGATCGGTCGCCACGTCGCGCAACGGATCGAACGCCGTGTATGGTCTCGACGGCGCGTTCCTGCTGTCGCAGGCGCTCACGGCCGGCGCGTATTGGGCGCAGAGTCACACCACGGGTGTCGCTGGCGACGATCAGAGCTATCAGGGCCGGCTGGACTACAGCGTCGACAACGTCGGTGCAAAGGCTGAGTTTCTCGCCGTGGGGCGCAACTTCGATCCGCAAATCGGCTTTCGCCGACGCTCCGACATCAACCGGTCGTTCGGCGAAGTGCGGTTCAGTCCCCGGCCGGCGAATCAGACGGTGGTGCGCAAGTTCACCGGGACGGCCTCGGGGGAGTACGTCGAGAATGGTGCGGGCAAGGTAGAAACGCGGGTATGGCGCGGCCATTTCGACACCGAGTTCGCGAACAGCGATGTGGTGGGGCTCGACGTCACGCGCAATTACGAGTTCCTGCGCCAGCCGTTCACGCCGTCGGGCGCGCCGGCGGCCATCGCGCCGGGTGGCTACGGATTCTCCGATGTGGCACTGTCGTACGGCTTTGGTGCGCAGCGCAGGGCCTCGGGCACGATCCGCGTGCAAGCCGGGCAGTTCTATGACGGCACGATTCGCAGCATCACGATCGGACCGGGCAGCACGTTTTCATCGGCGCGGATTGCCATTCTGCAGCGGCTCGCTCTCGAGCCCACGTTTTCGATTACCCGGGTTGAACGGCCCACGTCGTCGTTTACCACGCGACTCGCCAGGGCGCGGGTGGACTACGGGTTTACGCCGCTCATGTTCGCCAGTGGGCTTGTTCAGTACAACTCGGCCGACCGCGCGTTCAGCACGAACCTGCGTTTTCGCTGGGAGTATGCGCCGGGCAGCGAGCTGTTTCTAGTGTACACCGACGAGCGCGATGTACGTGATGATCGGTACGCCACACCGACCACCGTGCGCGGACTCAAGAACCGCGCACTGGTGGTGAAGTTCAATCGGCTGTTCCGGTATTAGGCCATCGACGCCATGGCCTTGCACACCAACATCATCAACTTCGGTAAAGGACAGCCATCGCTCTCGCTTCTGCCGTTGGCGGCCTGGCGAACCGCCACGGACCACTGTCTGGCGCAAGGCGACGCCGAGCTGCTGCAGTACGGCGTCGACGAGGGGGACGAGGGCTTTCGACACGCGCTGGCGCAGTTCCTGAGCCGGCGCTACGCCATTCCTGTGACGGCGGCGGAGTTGGTGGTGTCGGCGGGCGCCTCGCAGGCGCTCGATTTGGTCTGCACCCGATTCGCGCGTCGGGGTGACACGATTTTCGTGGAAGAGCCGACGTATTTTCTCGCGCTCGAGATCTTTCGCGATCATGGCTTGCAGGTGGTCGGCATTCCCATCGACGACGATGGCCTCCGCATCGATGCGCTGCAGGACGCGCTGGTGCATCATCGCCCCGCGTTCCTCTACACCGTTCCGTCGTTCCAGAATCCGTCCGGGACCACGATGTCGGCGGCCCGACGTGAGCAACTGATGGCCGTCAGCCAAGCGAACGAGCTGTTGATCGTTGCCGACGAGGTCTATCAGCTGCTCGACTTCGGCACCGCGCCACCACCGCCGCTTGCGGCCCACTGCCATGCCGCGCGCGTGCTCTCCCTGGGCTCGTTCTCCAAGATCTGCGCGCCCGGGCTGCGACTGGGGTGGATCCAGGGCGCGCCTGACCTACTGCACACCATCACGCGATCGGGCGTCGTGCAAAGCGGCGGCGGGTTGAGTCCGTTCGTGTCGGGGGTGATGCGCAGTTTGATCGATCTCGGACTCGCTGA
>CAIUOO010000475.1 GCA_903900795.1 uncultured Gemmatimonadota bacterium
CCTTCCTGCTGCTCGCCGGGACCAAAGTGGAGCGAGCGATACGCGTACGACCGAGCGCGGCGGCTCCAGAAGCGACAGTAGGTTCAGTCCCAAGCTACGAATCTCGGTCATCACCTTTGAGGAATTCGTACCATGGTCGCGAGAACGACGCCGACACCGAGCGTGCAGCCACATCAACGCAACAGATCTGACAGGTACACTTCGGTGCGATTCCGGTGACGCACCGAGAAGGAGTTCTGCAGCAGCAGATGAACCTGCCGACCGACGTCGGCCAAGTGATCGAATGGCACCACTCGTTCGACATCCATGAATCCGACGCCCTCGTCGAAGCGAACCCACCATGAGACGCCGTCCTGCCACGTAATCCGGAGCTCTCGTGCATGTTCGATCTCGCGCTGGGGCACCCGGGTCATCTCTCCCGCAATGCCGCTCTGCACCATCGCCTGCAGAGCGATATCGGGGATGTTCGCGCCAACCGGCCAATCGGCGACGAACAGTCGGCGGACATCGCCCTGTTTCTTCCGCTCCTGCGCTGTGACCTCGCGCGTTTGGATCTGCACCGTGGCCCCGTTCATACCGGCCCCCACAACATTCCGGAGCGCCTTAAACAGTTCGATGACCAACCGGAGCGCCAACGGCGACCTGATGTAGCGGTCGCGATAAATGACGCTCTTGATGGCAGCCTTGCCATTGAATCGAGCGACCAGTTCCGGTGTGCCACGGCTAGTGATGGCAACGAGCAATTTTCGGCCGAATTCACCGATCGGCCCCTCAAGCTCGTTCGACAGCGAAAGTGCCGCGACCGTACCAAATGGGCGAACGCGGAGCAGCTCCGGTGAAATAGCGACACTACCCGCGATGACAGGCCAGTCGCCAGACTCGCTCGCGCACACATAACCGTGTTCGGTACTCCCCCACACGCCGGAGAGAGCCGTAGCAGACTCTTGTTCGGTGGCGAATCGCACGTGATGCTGCATACCCGCACATTCGGCAACCAGCACGCCCGATTGCGCGGCGAAAGCTGCGCGAGGTATTTCGACGACAGCGATCTGCCCGGTTTCAGCAAGTGAGGCCAGCCGATTCCGGAGGCTTACGTCGAGCGCACGAATGGTACCCAAGGGCATCAGCAGCTCAACGCGGACGTCACGAACCGCCCAAGCCGCCACATTGCGCCGCAGCGGCCAGTCCTCGATATCCCAGGTGGCTATCTCACCCGACAGATACAGTCGCATGCGGTGACAGCCACGAAGCTCCCGCGAAAGCGCCATGGGCATGCTCTCAGCCTCGAAACGCGACGCCGGACCGAGGAAGCGAAGACGCTCCGGTAACTCGAGCCGGGCAAGGAACTCGGGGGTCAGAAACTCGAGGGCAGCGAGCCGGTTGAGCAGGTCGGCCGAGAAGGACGTGTCGTAGGCGAGGAGACAATGCTGACATGCGCCGTCGCAATGACCCGACGGACACGAAAGAATTTCGCGAGCACGGCGCATCAGCCCGGTCAACAGCGCCGGCGCCTGGGTCGAGAATCCAGCCCCGCCGGTAGCCATGTCGTGCAGCAGCAGAGAGTACACCTCGTCGCTCCCTCCTGGGTCACGCGCCCTGATGGCACGCCATCCGATTTCCCGGTCTTCCACACCGATTTGCTCGGCCAGCGCGCGACGCAGCGCGACGGCAATGGAGGCTGCCGCTTGCATCCGGCGATCCGGACCCTCGGGGGTTCTTATGCGAAGCTGCAGCTCGAAGACGTCTGTCTCGCGCGCGACACCCAGCCACAGGCGCCGGCGAATACGCCACAGACTCTCGTTCCCACGGCAGATGTTCCGCGTGGTAATCCTGACTGCGCCCGGTGAAAGTGGAAAATGATCCCGGAGCGCCTCGGGCAGCGCATCATCGCTATGGTCAGAGCTCGCGCGCCCACAGTCGAGACAAAGCGCATAGCCATTGGCGTTGGCCCCCTTCGAGAACACGAACACCCGACCACGGCTGTTCACACGGAACCGCCCGATCTCGCTCGTCACAAGCGGCTGCCACTCGCCGCCTGCAGCAGAAACGAACGGATCCTGCACGGGCACGAACTGCCGTTTGGTAAGGTCGTTCGTGGCCTTCGCGAACCAATCCACGCTGAACCCCGATGGCTCGAGGAACTGCGCGACCTTTCCGAAAGAAATCGGCTGATGGCACCCGTCGGTCTGGCACCGCTCCGGCGTGCTAACGCTGGTATAGAACTCACCACAATCATCGCAGCGGTAGGCGTACCGCAGCGACTGGACCTCACTAACCGCGCCAGCATCTACCGGAACATGCCAATTCAGCGTGACGCCGGCCGACGTGAGCACACGCCCGTCGAGCGTGACGGTCGTACCCGGTGCGTACTCTCGAAGGGCCATTGCCAGGTCGCGACTGGGGAACCCATACCGACGGCCAGCCGGTGCGCCCTCCTTGGCCTTGGCATCATCCTTTGCACGATCTTCCGAGTTGAGCGTACGGAAGGGCACGACCTGCGTTGGGAAACCATGCCCCGGGAGAAAATTTCTCAGTGTGAGTTCGGTCAGCAGATATTCGTCGCGCATCCGCTCCAGTTGGCGCGTGATAGCCTTGTACGCGGGGGATTCTTCATCCTTCTCCGGAAGCTCCGCGAGCCGTTCACGCAAGGGATCCACTTCCTGCTCCCATGCAGACACCACCTCAAGCATCGAATCCCGGGCAGCGCTGAGCAGATGCGGAAGTGGGGCACCATCGAACACCGTTCGCTCGACCACGGTGCCGATGCCGCGGTGAATCCATGCATCCGCGGTGGCATCTGTTTCGAGCCAGCGAAGGAAACGACCAACGAGTGCCGGTGCACCGTTGTCACCCTCGAAGAATGCTGTCGCCTTGAGACGGACTAGCTCGCCGGCGCCAAGACCGACGGCGAAGAAGCGCGTGAGCGCGATGGCGTTGATATGCCGTTGCACGATTCGCACGCTGTCGAGCTTGACCTCCGAGAGGAAGCCATGGTGCTCGAAGGGCCATGTGGGGTGATTGAACACCATCTCACCGTGTGGCGTACTCCGACACAGGGTGAAACTGATGGCGCGTAATTCGTATCGACGGCCGGCGCGGCCACTACGCTGCCGATAGTTCGCTGGGCTCGGCGGCACATTATTCATCGCCACGCCGCTCAAGCCGCCAATGTCGACACCCATCTCCATCGTAGTGGAACAGCTCAGGACATTCAGTTCTCCGGCCTTGAATTGAACCTCGAGCGTACTGAGTCGATTGGCATTCTGCTGCGCAGAGTGCTCGGCGACGGAGTAATACGGGGTGAAGGCAAATATCTTTCGATTAAGTTCGCTCCATAGCCCGTGTTCGCTGAGCGCGCGTACGTGCTCGTCTGCAGTGAGCCACACGCGAAACGCGTCCGTCGATAATGCTCGCCCACTTGCATCTTTGGCAAACGGGAAAGCCACCAGCGGCATCTGCACCGACATGCAACGCTGCATGTTTGCGGGGGCGTCAGCATCGGCATACGGAGAGAGGCCCATGAACGCCGTGCCAAGGATACGGCGCGTGACGGGGCACATCCACGCCTGCTGCGTCTCCCGGAACGCCACCTGTCGACTCAGATCGAGACAGAACCCGTCTTCTTCCTGCACCAGCAGGGGACGAATCTGCTCCCAGGCCTGCTCGAGACAGGCGTTGATATCGCGCCGATCATACTCGGAGGATAGATCAGACTGGAACACCCGTGCAAGTAACCGTACGAGACGCTTGCGCATTGGCGCCTTTCCAACCTGCGGCCAGCGGAGGATATGCTTTCCCTTAAAGGAATCGGCGTGCGGGCCAACGAGCCGCTTGAGATGAAACGGCACACCGAGCCAGGCGCGCGTTACGTGGTCCATGCGCACGGCGCTGTTGCCACGAACCTGGTAGTCGAGCGCTGCCGTCAAAAAGGCGATCCACTCGTCTGTCGGCAGACCCCGCTCTTTCCAGCAGTTCGGCGGCGATGCCTGCCGGGCGAGATCCGGGTATGCAACCGTCACGTGGCCGAGGCTTTCGAGGGAGTTTGCCCGCTTCGGGCGACGCGCAAACTCACGAAGCAAGAGCAGCGAGCCGATTTGCTCCGAGCCGTTTTCCGACACGGGCATGTGGCGCCAGTGCTGCCTCATCCATTTCGAGACTGCCAATGGCTGGGCCAGTGACTGGACCATCTGCTCCCACTTCAGCTCGAGCCGCGCTGGACCTTCGGCCTCGGTCAATTCTTGGCGCTGTCGCTGAAGCATGTCAGCCAGCTCCGGCACATTCTTCACTGCGGCTTCTAGGTTTGCGATATTACGGCGCAGATCTTCGAGCGCAGCCTGATTCAGTCGGGCCCTAGCCCGCTCAGCAGCCAGCGTATGCAGGATCAGGCTTCTCGAGTAGTTCCGCTCTGCATCGAGCGCACTCTCAAGTGCGAAGTCCGCCGTTCCTTGCCGACTGTCTGTGAACGTGATGAGGCGACGCCCGTCATACGGCAGTGTTTCCCGGGTTTTCGACGATGACGGTGGCGTGAACGAGAGCAGGGTGGGAAGAATGCCGCGTAGGAAGAACGGTGCGCCAACCCGCATGGAGCGATAGAGGTCCGTGGCGGCGCGTGCCGACGTCCCACAATGCGCGCACACGCACCCGCCAGCCGTACTCCCGCTGTCCAACTCGTACCAAATGACCGATGAACCTTCGGGCTGATCCAGCGCCCCGTCTTTCAAGCGAACGGTTGTGGGTGTTCCACTCTTTACACCGGCGTGTGGTACGAAGATTCTGGCATCGCTCGATACGACGGTAGCGTCATCATCTTCGTTGGCTGATTCGTCATCCGCCGTGGCATCCTCCTCCGGTTCGAGCTGGAATTCATCGACAAGATTCGCGCTTCCCAGCGCAGCGTGTCTTAGAGACTGGAGTCCGGCGGTGCTTTCGATGGCGGCCGCCACGCCGTGGGCGCCGCATTCGTTGCAGAGGACCAACTCGAGCACCACGCTCTCACACACATCGCAGTGGAGGCGACGCTGGAGGAACAGCTTGCCGTACTCCCATTCGTCGCAGTCCAGCGGAGTGCCTGCCGTACCGTGACATTCAGAATTGGCACAGACCCAGATGCTCGACTGCACGCGATGGAACAAGTGCGCTCGCAAACGCAGCACCGGGGGATGATCTTCCAGCTGTTCTTGGGTGCACAGGTCGAGCAAGGCCATTGTGACGGCGCGATCCCTCTCTCCATCGGTCCCCGGGCGTCCGGCATGCTGTGCACGAACCTGCGTCAGGTCGGTCAGCGTGGCGGCACCTCGCTTCAGCAACAACTCGCGCATGGCGCGCACGCCGCGATCCGAGGCCAACAGCGGATAGCGCGCCTCTGGTGTCATCTCCGCCAACCGCTCAACCGCATCCACAACTGGTACGGACGTTGGCGCCGTGGCCCCCAGATCCGCCGCATGGCGGTTTCCCCGGACGACACTGACACGATCGGATGGCACACCGCTTAATTGCGACAGGAACTCCTTCAGGGCTGCATCCGTTTTCACCCTCCCTTCCGGCGAGTCATCACCGATGGTGGCTGAGGTGGCAATGAATCTCACCTGCTCCGGCGTCACTCCAAACGCGTGCATGGTGCGGCGCAACAGCAGCGCCGTCTCTGCTGCGTGCGACCCGAGATAGGTATGCGCCTCATCGAGAATGATGTAGCGAAGCTTGCCTTGCGACTGCTCGAGAATGGGACGATCCTCCTGTCGCATGAGGATGTACTCGAGCATGGTGCTGTTCGTGACCAGTAACGACGGCACGTCCTTCCACAGTGTTTTTCGATCAATCACCTGCGCTGGCCCGGCGGCATCGCGCTGCGACGCAGATGAGTTTCGCTCCATCATCCCATTGTATAGGGCAAAGCGAAGACGTCCATTAAACGGCTCCATCCATGCGCGCAGTCGATCACGCTGACTGTTGATCAGCGCATTGAGCGGATAGAGAAACAGCGCTTCAACGCCCTGCAGTGATCCCGTGCGCTCGGATTCGCGTGCAAGGTGATCGAGCACCGGCACCAGGAAGCACTCCGTCTTCCCTGAACCCGTACCGCTGGTCACCAGTACGGATCGGGCCTCTGCCTGCGACAACGCATTCCATGCCTCCAGCTGGTGCTGAAAGGGGCGTTGCGTATCGGGGAAGCGATACTCCTGCAGACTCGGATCTGCCGATCCAGTCGCCATTGCTTGCACAAGGGCCGGAAACAAGCGACCGGAGTCTGCCAGCTGGCGCATCGTGACGTCTGCCTGCTGCCAGTCGAACATGGCCTCGAAGACAGGCTCCGCCATCAGGCTGCCTGGCGCACCCGCTGGCGCCGACAGGATCTGCTCGAGATACCGCCGCAGTGGGTGACTGACCGGAGAGTATCTGCCTACGACCGCGCTCGCCGAGCGGGCTCCCAGTTCGTGAATCAGTGTTTCGAAGTATCGGTTGGTATGTGACACGTTACGAAAGTTCGGTGGAGGGCCAGTGACCGGTGAGCGTGGCAACGAGTCCGAAACGGTAGGTGGCGTCGTACACGCGATCAAACCAGGCCGCATCGTAGCGGTGCACTGCGCGAAGCTGCGCCTGCGCGTCGCTTCCGAGGGCAATCCCGCGTATGGCACACACGGCGGCAATCACCGGCGCGTTCACCAGGTGATAGTTCTTTTCATGTTGATGTTGGTTGGCCTGTGCGAAGAGCAGGCCACACTGCTCCATCAGTCCCTTCACGGCGGGTAGCGCAGCAGCTACTGCTGTGGCAGAAGGTACGCTGGAATCGGGAATTGGATGGACGACCAGTTCTTTCATGGCGTCAAACTGCGAGTCGCGAAACTTCTTTCTGGCGCTTGGATGGCCGAGCGCCGCGAACGCCGACTGAAGCGGAGTATGCAGCTGCTCATACGCCACCTGCTCGAAAAGCGGCCGAAGCCATGGCATCCACTCGTCACACAGCAGTACAGCAACAGGATGGACAAACCAGTCCCATGCTCGCGCAGAGGCATCAGCGGTATTTGCCTCGGTGAGCGTAGACACCTTGGCCGACACCCAGCAGGTGATACTCTCGACCCACGCCTTGCGCGCGATGGCATGCCACGAGAACGGCAGGGTGCGAAGGCACGTCCGCAAGCGCTCCACCGATCCATCGCGCATCATGGCCTCGCGCTCGGCAGCACGCAGGGCGACCATGGTGACGGCGTGCGGGTTCCGGGAGAGCAGGCGCAGAACGTCGAAGGTGGACGCCGGAAAATCGGGGATCCACTGCAGGTAGCCATCCACCAAGGCCCAATCCGGATGGTCTGGTTTGCGCGCCATTTCGTCGAGGTGCCGCTCGAG
>CAIUOO010000476.1 GCA_903900795.1 uncultured Gemmatimonadota bacterium
GCCGTTCGATCGTGACCGGCACCGACCCGAGGGCTCGCGTTGACGCGGCCCGTCTGGCGCGTACCTTCCGAATCATGATCTCGTTGTCACTGCATCGGAAGGCTGGTGACTGCGCGCGGCTGTTGCTGCTGCTGTGCGCAGTTGGCGCGTGCGATCGGCCCAACACCGTCACGATATCCGGTGACGTGCCCGGCCTCGACACGCTGGCCTCTCTCGGCGATTCGCTGCTGGCGCGGGCCGCGCGCGGCGAGGTGGGGCTGATCGATCCCGACACCGTCGCGAACGGCGCCACCGGCGTCCGCCCCACCGGCGTCCGCCCCACCGGCGTCCGCGCCAACGGCATTCGCGTGGACACCAGCGCCAACGGTGGGTCGCGTGCGGGTGAACCCGCGAAGACGGTGGGTCAGGCAATAAGTATTCGGGAGCAGGCCAGCCGCGATTCGATGGCGCGCGACATTGCCGAGCGACTCGCCGGAAGTGATCTCGCCGTTCGCACCCGTGCGGATTCGGTGCGCGGCGTGGTCACCCTCGTCGGTGCGGCACCGACGCGTCAGGTCGTGCTGCGGGTGGCCGGCAACGATGTTTCCGTGAGCGGGATGGCCACGTCGGGACTTGGGCGTCTGGCCGGCACCGAGGTGATGGTGCGTGGCGTGAAGGTCACACCGCGCGATATCGTGGTGTCCGATTATCTCGTCCGCGCGTCCGACGGCGTGCCGGCATGGGATGGCACGCTCGACGAAGGCGGCGGTCTACGCCTCACCGACGGCTCGGGATACAAGCTGCTGCCGTCGGTACCGGCGGCACTGCGCAGCATGGTCGGCGCCCGCGTGTGGGTGGCGTTCACGCCAGGCAGTGCCACCGTCGACTCGTATGGCCTGATCCGTCGGCGGTAGGCGCGTCGGCGGTAGGCCGTCGGCGGTAGGCGCGTCTCTGCTGCGTCAGGCTTCGCGGATCGCCGCCATCGGCGTTTCCTTGTACACATCGCGGCTGGTCAACAGGCCGATCGCCATCGTGAGCAGCAGCATGCCCGCGGCGATCACGAAGGTCGGACCGACGGCGGGATCGAACGGATCCTCGAACACGAATCGCGTGAGTCCCCACGCGCCGGCAAACGCCAGCACCATGCCGGTGAGTGCACCGAGTGCCCCCAGCGCGCCGTATTCGGCCAGCAGCACACGGGCCACCTGCGCCCGTGAGGCCCCGAGTGTGCGTAACAACACGCCCTCGCGCAGTCGGGCCCGTCGCGTGGCCGCGACCGCACTGAAGAGCACGGGCACGCCCATCGCCAGCGAGAACAACCCCAGGAAGCGGATGGCGAGCGTGACCTTATCCACGATCGCCCCGATCGTCTGACGCACCAGCGTCAGGTCAACGCTCGAGATATTCGGGAAGCGCCGCACGATGTCCCGTTGCACGGCGGCAATCGCGGGGCCCGCCGGCACGTTCGCGACCACGATGAACTGCTGCGGGGCGCGACGCAGCGCCTCGGGGGCGAAGACCACGAAAAAGTTGGCCTCGAAGCGCGCGAAGTTCACGGTGCGGAAGCTGGTCACCACCGTGGTGATCGGCACGCCCTGCACATTCCACGTGACCGTGTCGCCAAGCACCACGCCCAAATCGGTCGCGAGATTCTGCTCGAGCGACACCTCGAACGGCGCATCCGGGTTGGCGGCGCGCGCCGTCGCCCGGGTCGCCGAGTCGGCAAACCAGGTGCCGGCCACCAACACTTCCGAGCCCACGATGGAGTCGCGATAC
>CAIUOO010000477.1 GCA_903900795.1 uncultured Gemmatimonadota bacterium
AGCGTGTACGCGTAGCTGATGTGCGCCAGCTCTTCCTGCCGCGGCGTTTCACTCTGGCATCCGCAATGCTTGTACGCGGTAGCCACCGTGGAATCGTAGTTACCGGCGATGCCGGCAACGCCACGTTCGCGGAGTCGCGCCACAACCTCGTTGGGGAACGCGGAATAGCCCACCAGGTCACCAGCGTGATAAACCGCATCCACGTCGCCACGCCCATCGATATCGGCCAGCACGGCGTCGAGCGCGTGCAGGTTGGCGTGGATATCGGAGATCAGTGCATAACGCATCACGACCGGGCCTCGGGGTAGTAGCGACGCCGCGCCCAGAGCGAGGCATAGACGAGTCCCACCAGGGCCGGCACTTCGATGAGCGGACCGATCACCGCAGTCAGCGCCTCACCCGAGGCAATGCCGAACGTGGCCACGGCAACCGCGATCGCCAGCTCGAAATTGTTGCCCGCCGCCGTAAACGACAGCGAGGCCGTGGTTTCATAGTCAAAGCCTAGGCGGTGTGACAGCCAGAACGCGAGGCCGAACATCACGCCGAAGTACACCAACATGGGGATCGCAATGCGCACCACATCGAGCGGCAACGATAGAATCCGATTGCCCTGCATCGCGAACATCAGCACGATGGTGTACAACAGGCCCAGCAACGCGGTGGGCCCGAACTTCGGCATGAACACCGTGTCGTACCACACGCTCCCCTTTCGCGCCATGAGCGTCTTTCGCGTGAGATAGCCCGCCACGAGCGGCACGCCCAGAAAGATCGCGACACTCGTGGCGATCTGGCTCATCGACACATTGAGTGCGGTGGTATCGGCGCCGAACCAGCCGGGCACCACCGTGAGGAAAAGCCAGCCTAGTACGGAGTACGTGAGAATCTGAAACACCGAGTTGAGTGCGACGAGCACGGCGGCCAGTTCACCCGAGCCACAGGCGAGCGAGTTCCAGATCAACACCATCGCGATACAGCGGGCGAGCCCGATGAGCACGAGCCCGTTGCGATACGCCGGCAAGTCGGGGAGAAAGATCCACGCCAGCGCCAGCATGAGGAGCGGGCCGATCACCCAATTCAACAGCAGCGACGTGCCAAGCAGTCTGGTGTCACCGAGATGCGCGCCGATGGTTTCGTATTTCACCTTCGCCAACACCGGGTACATCATCCACAACAGGCCGACCGCGATGGGGACTGACACACCGGCCAGCTTGACGCGATCGAGCAACGCACCGAGATCGGGATACACGCGCCCCAACACCAGTCCGATCGCCATCGCCGCAAAGATCCAGACAGGAAGGAAGCGATCCAGCGTGGAGAGCCGTGTGAGGATGGGCGCGTCGGCGGTGTTCAGGGGGGTGGCGGCCGCTGATGTTCTTGACGAGGACGGCATCAGCACGGCACCTGGGCGCGCTCGCGAACGCGCACAACGGCGGCGGCGCGTTCGGCATCGAGCGACGGCACTCCCGTGAAGCACCCCCGCACGCAGGCGATCAAGTTGCGGTGCACCGCATTCGACGGCTTGGCCAGTCGATAATACGCGAACTTCCACTCACGCGTGGCCTCCACCAGCCGCATCCGGCGCAGGTAGGCGAGATGCCGCGACACGGCCGGCTGCGCGATCCCGAGCAACTCCACCAAGTCGCACACACAGAGTTCCCCTGCCGCCAGGGCGTTCAGGACGCGAAGTCGCGTGGGGTCGGCGAACCCCTTGAACAGGGCGTCGAGGTCATCGAGTTCGACCTGCGGCAACTCGGACGACGGAATGAACGGCACGATGGCGCAGGCAGTCATGCGGAAACCAGCGGCAGGGGTGAGGCAGCTCATATGCGGGCAGGCGCATAATACTCTCTTCCCAACGCATGACCTGTCAACCGGCTTCGCCGATCGGCGGGAGTACACCGCGACAGGCGTAGCACCCAGCGTGACGGCTCCCGACGCGCCACCCCGAAGCGGCTGACCGCGCACAGCGCGCTTGACGAGGACGCCCTACGCCGGTTCCGGCCCGCCGTGCCTCAAACGCTCAACGCCAAAATCGTCGCTCAATCAGCTGAAACGTCATGGTGCTGGTCAAGACCACGACAAAACCCATGCCAGCAACGATGGCCCAATAGTTGGATAATTCCCACGGAATATGTAATCGGCGCATCACAATCACCGAGATGGTGATCACAATACCGTGCAGCAAAAACACGCTGTAGCTGATGTAACCCAACCAGTTAACGGGTCTTCGGGTAAAGAACCAAGCGACGTGCTCGCTCTTGATGAGACCATACGACAGCACCGTCACCAACACCGCCGGCAGCAGGTCAAACGCGCGCTCGAAGAATGTAAATAGCAGATAGTGAACGCCGAGAACGAGCAAACCGTACACCCAATTGTGCTTGCTGGTTGGGATGAGCGGAGAAAACAAAGCCAGTGCAATGCCGCCCACGAAATAATACAAAAATCCCTGGTTTTCAACGAATCCAACCAGCAGGGTGAGCGCCACCAGCATGACAAGCCATCCCAACCACTTCGTTGACTTGATCAGAAACGTAAGAAACGGCAAGCACAGATAAAACAGCCATTCGTACAATAAGGTCCAGTATACGCCGGCATTGATCGTGAAGGTATTTCTCAAGCCATTCACGTCGGGAGTGCCAAACATGGAAAAAGAAAACCATCGTAGAATGGTTTTGAACAACTGCACCAGCGGAACGTTCAGCGTGAACCGCGTTTTCAGAAGAACGACCAACAACAACACGACTGTTGCGAACACATACAACGGCACAATGCGACGGACGCGCGAACTATAGACACGCATCCAATCCAGATCGTTGATGCTGACAATCTTGGTGGTAAACAAATAGGCAGTCATCATGAAAAAGCCGCCCATGCCAACCTGCTCCGGGACATGATGAAATACCGAAATCGGATTGTCCCAGATTTTTGTACGCAAATAGTTAAAATGAATCATGGCATGATGAAAGAACACGCAAATTGCCAACATGCCGCGATAGCCATTGAGCCCTGCGCCGACAGGAAACTGAGGAGGTGCAGCCTTGAACGGCTCGGCAATAAAGGGCGTTTTGAGGAGTAACCAGGCGAAGCCGATAAACGACGC
>CAIUOO010000478.1 GCA_903900795.1 uncultured Gemmatimonadota bacterium
CCGCACCTCGCGCGTCCGGTGGTGGAGCGTCCGGGCGGTGTCATGCCGCTCGACGAGATGACGCGTCGGAATCTCGAGCTGGTGGAGTCGCTGCGTGGTGGTGAGCTGGCGGGCACGTTACTGTCGGTGCTCGATCGCACGACCACGCCGATGGGTCAGCGCATGCTGCGGCAGTGGCTGCTGGCGCCGTTGCTCGAGCGTGGTGCGATCGAACGGCGTCTCGATGCGGTGACGGTATTGGTGCGCGATCCGGTCGGGCGCGCCAGTGTGCGTGAGGCGCTCGATGGCGTGCGTGACGTCGAGCGACTGGCCAGCAAAGCGGCGGCCGGCCGGGCCACGCCACGTGAACTGCGCGCCCTCGGTGATTCACTGGCGCGCTTGCCGCAGGTGGCCGACGCGGTACGCGCCGTGCTGTCGCACGCCGCCCAAGGTAATTCGAGCGGCGGGCTGCTCACGACCATGCTCGACGATTGGGATGACGGTCGTGACTGCGCCGAACGGCTCACGATGATGCTGGTGGAACGTCCGCCGCTCCTGATCGGCGACGAGGACACGATTGCGCCGGGTATGGACGCCGAGCTCGACGATCTCCGCGCGCTGCGCGACGGCGGCAAGGATGCGATCGCGACGATCCAATCGCAGGAGCGCGCGCGCACCGGCATCCACTCGCTCAAGGTGGGTTACAATCGCGTCTTCGGGTATTTCCTCGAGATCTCGAATGCCAACAAGCATCTGGTGCCCGACGACTATCAGCGACGTCAGACGCTGACGGGGGCCGAACGGTATGTGACGCCGGCCCTCAAGGCGTATGAGGAGGAGGTGCTCAGCGCGGCCGATCGCATCGAGACGCGCGAGCGCGAATTGTTTGAGGGATTGCGTCGCGATGCGGGCGCGGCGATCCGTCGGTGGCAACAGGTGGCGCGTCGGGTGGCGACGATTGACGTACTGACGGCCTTCGCCGACGTGGCGAAGCGCGAACAGTACGCACGCCCCGAGCTGAGCGACGGCTTCGACCTGGAGATCGTGGCGGGACGCCATCCCGTGGTGGAACGGATGATGGCGCGGGAGAAGTTCATCCCGAACGATCTCGTGCTTAGCGAGGACGGTCAGATGATCGTGCTGACCGGTCCGAACATGGCGGGTAAGAGTACGATTCTGCGGCAGGTCGGATTGATCCAGCTCATGGCACAGGTCGGTGCCTATGTCCCGGCCCGTCGGGCCAAACTGCCAATCGTGGACCGCTTGTTCACGCGCGTGGGTGCCAGCGACAATCTGGTACGTGGCCAGTCCACGTTCATGGTGGAAATGAGCGAGACGAGCGCGATTCTCCACACGGCGACCAAGCGCTCGTTGGTGCTGCTCGACGAAATCGGTCGCGGCACCAGCACGTACGACGGTGTGTCGATCGCGTGGAGTGTGAGCGAACACCTGCACGATGCGATCGGGTGCAAGACCGTGTTCGCCACGCACTATCACGAGCTCACGCAGCTGGCGAGCGAGCTCACTGGCGTGCGCAACTTCACGGTGGCGGTGCGCGAAGTGGGCGATCAGGTGCTGTTCCTGCACCGGCTCATTCCCGGTGGTGCCGATCGGTCGTACGGTATCGAGGTGGGACGCCTGGCAGGACTTCCCGCCGCGGTGATCGCCCGCGCCAAGGAAGTGCTGGCGTTGCTGGAGGGTGAAGGCGAACAGATGGCGGCGCGACTGACCGCTGATGGACTGGCGGCGCCCAAGAGTGTGTCGCGAAAGGGGCCGCGCATGAAGCTGGCGGGCGGATCGACGCCGCAGCTCGGTTTCTTCGGTGAAGTGCCGGGATCGGCGCCAGATCCGGCGTTGACTCGTCTGGCTGACGCCGTCGGTGCGCTCGAGCCCGATCAGATGACACCAATGCAGGCCTTGACCGCGTTGGCGTCGCTCAAGCAGTCGCTCAGTGACGGACCGCATGCCACCACAGAAGCCGACCAAGGCTGAGCTGGCCGCGGCGGTCCATTTGCTGGTCCCGGATCTGGTCGCGCCGGGACTGCGGGTGTTGTTCTGTGGCATCAACCCCGGGCTCTACACGGCGGCGATCGGTCATCACTTCGGCCGGCCAGGCAATCGCTTCTGGCCGGCGCTGTACGGCGCTGGCTTCACGCCGCGGCTGTTCGCGCCGTGGGAGGAGCGGGCGCTGCTGCCGCTTGGCATCGGCATCACCAACATGGTACAGCGCACGACGGCCACGGCGGCCGAACTCAGCCCCGAGGAGTACGTCGCGGGTGGCCAGCGCCTGTGTAGGTTGGTGGAGGCGGAGCGGCCGCGCGTGGTGGCGTTCTTGGGCATCGGCGCCTATCGCACGGCGTTCGGGCGTGCCAAGGCCGTGCTGGGTTTGCAAGACGAACGGCTCGCTGATTCGGCATTATGGGTATTACCGAGTCCGAGCGGCTTGAACGCAAATCACCAACTGGCGGATCTCGTGGCGCTGCTGCGAGCGCTGCGCGAGTGGGTGGACGGATAGCGCAGTCCGGTTTCCGTTGGTATCCGTTCCTGTGGTTGGTATCCGTTATTCTCACCCTGCTCCAACCCGACCGATGGCTCTTCTTTCCAGCATGCGACGTTCGCGCACGGCATCGGCCGTGATTCTGTTCGGCACCGTGGCGTTCGTGTCGACGGCCGGTGCCTTCGGTGCGTGCGGCGGGGACCGTGGCGCGGCCAGTGCCGCGAGTGGCGATACCACGAGCATCGTGGCCGCGCGCACGCCGACCTACAGCGTCGAGGTCGTGCAGAGTTATCCGCATGATCCAAAGGCGTTCACGCAGGGATTGGTGTGGCACGAGAACCGGCTGTTCGAGAGCACCGGTCAGGTGGGCACGTCGAACATTCGCGAAGTCGAGCTCAACTCCGGCCGCGTAATCCGGCAACAGGATCTCGAAGCGCCACACTTCGGCGAAGGCATCGTGGTGCTCGGTGAGCAGCTGTTCCAGATCACGTGGACGAGTGGCAAGGCGTTCGTGTACGACTGGAAGACCTTTACGCGCACGGGCCAGTTCACGTACGACGGCGAAGGGTGGGGACTCACCACCGACGGGTCGGCTCTCATCATGAGCAACGGCACGTCAGCCCTCGTGTGGCGCGATCCGGCCACGTTCGCCGTGCAGAAAACGATCACCGTGACCGATCATGGCACCCCCGTGTCGCAGCTCAATGAGCTCGAGTGGGTGAAGGGTGAGATCTGGGCCAATATCTGGCAAAGCGAGCAGATCGCCCGCATCGATCCCGCCACCGGCAACGTGACGGGATGGATCGACCTGAAGGGGATCTTGCCCGCGATCGATCGCACCGGCAGCGAAGATGTCATGAACGGCATCGCCTACGATGCCGCGCGCGACCGCTTGTTCGTGACCGGGAAGCTGTGGTCGAAGCTCTACGAGATCACGCTCAAGCAGCGCTCGTAACGCATCACCTTTGGCAGCGCCGTCGCGTCAGCGCAACCGCGTCAGCGCAACCGCACCAGCGCGTACTTGAGCGTGCTGGGCGGCAATGCGCCGTTCGACGACAGGATAACCACGGCACTGCGTCCAGCCGGAATGCCGAAGCGGACGAAGGAACTCGTACCGCCTGCCAGCAAGACACGCTGCGGTGAGCCGGACAGCAGTGAGCGCGTCGCGATGGGATATACGCCCAGCGCCGTGCCACCAGAGAAGCGCAGCCCCGGATAAATGCTGCGGAAATTCCACGACGGCATGATGTAGTTCTGGGACAGAGCCGCGGTTGTGGTCGGCGAGAAGTCGTCGGCGATGAGCGACACCGACCAGTCGCGCAGATAGTCGGCGAACTGACCGCCCGAGAGCACGGTCTGCAAATTAGCCACACCCGTCGTGTTGGAATTCACGAGCGAGCGCAGGAACGAGGCCTCCCCGGCAGCGCCCTGACGGCCCGCCGCGTAGCGCAGAAAGTTCCAGATCGCGCCGCGCGTGGCAAGCGAGTCGTTGGGCGCGTACGGCGAATTCACTTCGGGCGCGATGAGATAGCTGTAGAAGCGCGAAAAGTTCTGCGACGCATAATTGCGGAATTGATCGGAGCGCGTCGCATTTCCCGCCACATCGGTGAGACCGAGATTCTGCCGAGACGTGACGTTGGTCATGCGGAAGTACAGCAGTTCCTCGGCCAGGTGCGACAGGCCTTCGTCCAGCCAAGTCTCTTCGTTCGGACGCGCCCCGGTGTTCACGTACAGGCGTCGCGACGAATTGATCAGGTGCTGGAGCTCGTGTGCGATGGTCGTGAGATTGAGCAGCGTCACTTCATCCTTCGTGCGCTTGTTCGTATTGACCGTGCCGTTGGGATCGGGCGCCAGCAGGTAGAACATCTCGGCTTCATTCGACGCGGCGCAGGCGGCGAGTCCGTTCTTGGCCGTCTTCGGATACAGGTCGCGCGCGAAGAAGAACCCGCCAATCGTATACCCCGCGCCGGACGGGGTGAGGGCGTTCACAGCGCGGGTGTACAACAGGATGATCTTGCCGGAGCCGCCGATGTTCGAGGGCGCCCCGAACGCGGTGGTATCCATCGGAAACACGAGCGTGTCGAACGTGGCGGCAATCGCGGCGTACTCGGCGTCGGTGTAGCCGCCGGTGGGGTTTTCGGTGTCGCTGACGATGATTGATTTCGTCCCCACAGCGGCCACGCGCCCTGACCTCGTGTCGGCGTTGGCGCATGCCACGTTCGCGTTCACGTTCAGGCGAAGCACATCGCCCACTTTCGTGTCGGCCGCCGTGACGGCATAGGCGGTGCGCGACTGTGCGGTGCGCGA
>CAIUOO010000479.1 GCA_903900795.1 uncultured Gemmatimonadota bacterium
CGCGACCACGGCAGGATCACGGGCGGTCTCCGGCCGTGCGACCGAGATCAACACGCCTTTCGCCGTACCCGGGCCACCGTACCGATTGAAATTGGCGACCGGGCTGGCCATCGCCGAGTCGGGTGTGGCACCCGCTGTCGGTATCACGCAGAACGGACCGGAGCCGACCCGCGCCTCGAGGATCGTGCGGTACACGGCCTCGTTGTTCGCGTTGAGCCCACCACCGATGATCACCAGGCGACCCGGCTTGGCGTTCGCCTGCCGTGCGGCGAGTGATGCTGGCGCACAGAGGGCGGCGACCGTAGCACCGGCGGCGATTGCCGCACGAAGATGCATTCGAAATCGTGAAGGCATGTCAGTGATTGCGCGGGCGTGAGGATCGGCAGACAGGCGGGACAGGCATCGCGATGGCAATCATGCATGTTGGCGGCTGGCGCGGATAGCCTTCAGCTGTTCGACCGCGTAGGGCGCCCGCGTCGGCCGATCCCGGCGCTTGTCCATCTCGGGCCCCTCTTCACTCCCCCAACGACATCCCTTCAGCACTACATTCACGCATAATGACCTTTCCCCTAAGCCGTCTCACCGCCGCCATCGCTGACCGCTATCGCGTTATCCGTGAACTCGGCGCCGGCGGGATGGCCACCGTGTACCTCGCGCACGATCTCAAACACGATCGTGATGTCGCCATCAAGCTGCTGCACCCCGACCTCGGCGTGGTACTCGGTGGCGAACGATTCTTAAGCGAGATCCGCACCACGGCGCGCCTGCAGCATCCGCACATTCTGCCGCTGCTCGACAGCGGCGAGGCCGACGGCTTGCTGTACTATGTGATGCCGCTGGTCACCGGCGAAACGCTGCGCGCGCGATTGGAGCGCGAACGGCAACTGCCCATCGCCGACGCGGTGCGCATCGCCCGAGAAGTCGCCAGTGCGCTCGATTACGCGCATCGCCAAGGTGTGGTGCATCGCGACATCAAGCCGGAGAACATTCTCCTGCACGACGGCTCAGCGCTCGTGGCTGATTTCGGCATCGCCCTCGCCGTACAAAGCGCCGCCGGTGCGCGCATGACGCAAACGGGGTTAAGCCTCGGCACGCCACAGTACATGAGCCCTGAGCAGGCGATGGGTGAACGCACCATCGATGCACGCAGTGACATCTATGCCCTCGGTACGGTAACGTATGAGATGCTCACCGGCGCACCGCCGTTCACGGGCGCGAGTGTGCAAGCGATTGTGGCGCGCGTGTTGTCGAGTGAGGCCGAGCCGCCGTCGCGCGTGCGCAATACCATTCCGAGTCACGTGGAGCAGGCCGTGCTCACGGCGCTGGCGAAACTTCCGGCCGATCGACAGGCGAGTGCGGCCGAGTTTGCGAGTGCGCTGGCCACGACCAGCGGGGCGCACCCCAGCGGCACGATCGCGTCGCCGGCGCGCAGTGTCCGAACGCGTACCACCGCGGCTCTGTTGGTGGGCGCGGTCGCGCTGACCGCCGTCACCACCTGGATGCTGGCGCGAGGCAGTGAGCACGGGGCATCGCCCTCCGACGTGGTGACGCGCTTCACCATCGATGGCAAGGAACGCTGGTCACTGCAGAGTACGCTGTTGGCGCTCTCCCCCGATGGCCTCACGCTGGTGATGCGGCGATCCGACACCAGCACGGAAGGTCAGCTCTACGTGCGCCAACTCGATCAGCTGGCGATGATGCCCCTTCCGGGGACCGCCAACGCGAGCGATCCGGCGTTCTCCCCGGATGGTCGTTGGATCGCGTTCGCGGTGAACCGCCAGCTCTTGAAGATTGCCGTGACGGGCGGCAATCCGATCCGCCTCGCCACGCTGCCGGCGCAGCCGCAGGGCATTGCGTGGACCTCTCGCGGCGAGATTGTGTGCGGCGTGCAGTCCGACTCGCTGTTCGCGGTGCCGGAGGCGGGCGGGGGGCATCGCATGGTCGCTGCAGCGCCGGCGGGCGCAGTGGCCCGATGGCCCCTGGCGCTGAGAGAGTCCAACGTCGTGCTCTTCGCGGCCAACCAACGCACGGGCGACTCGGTGCGCGTACTCGCCCTGTCCCTCGTCGATGGAAAGATCACCGACACGGAAACCAATGCGTACATGGTGCTCGGGGTCGCCCGTAGCCATTTGGTCTACCTGAATCGCACCGGCGACCTGTTCGCGGCACCCTTCAGTGCGCGCTCCCTCACCGTGACGGGACCGGGTGAGCGGATGGGCGGCGGCGTGAAGATGAACGTGGTTGGCTTCGGACTGGGCTTAGCGGCTATGTCCCACACGGGCGACCTGGTGTACGTGAGTGAAAGTTCCGCTGGGCTGCTGATGTATCGCGATCCGCAGGGCCGACTCTCATCGGCATTACCGGATACACTGGCTTTCGAGCATCCACGTTTCTCACCCGACGCGCGTCGCCTCGTGGTGACCGTGAGTGACAGTGCCACCCGTCGCGGCACGCTCGGCCTTCTCGACCGGTCCAACGGATTGTTCACGCGGCTGGCGGGACAAGACCCATCGGCAGGACGCGATCGTGCCGAATGGACCCCTGACGGTCGGAGTATCCTGTTCCGGTCGATCACCGACTCGTTGCGGAGCGCGGTGTTACGCTCGGCCGATGGCAGCGGTGCCGACACCGTGCTCTTGCCGGGGAGGCAGCCCGTGTACGAGGTGGCCATGGCGCGCGACGGGAGCACGCTACTTGGCCGTGTGCAGGACGACGCGGAAGAAAACGGGCAAGGATTGCGCTGGTGGACACGCGGTGACACCACGCTGCGCGCGTTGCCACACCTAGCGAGGGATGGCGGGTCTCTAACCAGTGCCCGATTCTCGCCCGATGGCCGATGGATCGCCATGAACGCCAGCAGTGATCAACACGTGTACATCGCGCCATTCCCCGGCCCCGGTGCTCAGGTGCGCATCGACCGCGCTGGTGGCACCTCACCGGTATGGGCGCGCAACGGCCGGAGCCTCTACTACTACACGCCGAC
>CAIUOO010000480.1 GCA_903900795.1 uncultured Gemmatimonadota bacterium
CTCGAGGAGGCGGCCCGCATCGCCCGCGAGTTCCCGCTGGCCGCGATCATGCTCGAGCCGATCGTGGGCAACAGCGGATTTATCGAGCCGCTCCCCGATTTCATCCCCGGATTGCGGAAGATCGCTGACGAAACCGGGGCGTTGCTCGTCTTTGATGAAGTCATGACCGGTTTCCGTATCGCCTTCGGTGGCGCTCGCGAGCGTTTTGGTGTCACCCCCGATCTCACCGCCCTCGGCAAGGTGATCGGCGGGGGGCTGCCGGTGGCTGCCTACGGTGGTCGTCGCGAGCTCATGCAGAACGTGGCGCCCACGGGCAAGGTGTATCAGGCCGGCACGCTCTCGGGCAATCCGCTGGCGATGGCGGCAGGACTCGCCACGCTCGGCGCGCTCACGCCGCATGTGCACGATGGGATCACGGCGCAGACCGGTGTACTGGTGCAGGGCATGCGCGACATCGCCGCCCGACATGGTGTGCCGTTCTCGGCCAGCCATGCCGGCTCGATGTGGGGCTTTTTCTTCCGCGACGAACCGGTGCACACGTACGACGACGCCAAGCTGTCGGACACGGCGCTCTTCAAGCGGTTCTTTCATGCGGCGCGCCGTCGCGGCGTGTCGCTCGCGCCATCGGCGTTCGAGGCGGCCTTCATGTCGTCGGCGCATGGCGATGCGGAAATCGCCGAGACACTGACCCGACTCGACGACGCGCTGGGCGCGGCCGTCGCGCAACGGGATTAGCCCGGGCGTTCATGCGTTCGCTCATCGCTGGTGCCTTTGGTACGCTGGTGGCCGCAGCCGCTTTCGCGGTGGCGTGCGTGCCGCGTGCGGGCCGCATGGGCTCCGGCACGCCGATGCCGGTGATGGAAGGCCCGATCACCGGCGAAGCGCATGGGCGACTGGACGGACGCGACCGGATGGCGCGGATCGCATTGGCGGGCAAGGCGCAGCAGGCGCCGGTGTCCGCCACCGGCCGCTGGCGGATTGATGAGCAGGGTGGACGCACGAAGCTGGTGACGGGGCAGGGCGCCGAGCATTGGCGCGTGGAGCAGCAGGGCGGGTTGTTGCGCGTGGCCGGAGACAACGGGGACGCCACACCGTGGCGTGAGGGGCCGTTCGTGGCCCGCGCGTCCGATGGCGGCTCCATCCTGCGCTACGACAACCGCCGCTATCGTGGCGAACTCTGGTTCACCCCCACCGACAGCGGCATTCTGGTGGTGAACCGCGTGCCGGTCGAGGACTATCTGCGCGGCGTGGTGCCAATCGAACTGGGCACCCGGCAGCCGGGGGACCGGGCCGCCCTCGAAGCGCAGGCGATTGCGGCGCGGAGCTACGCGTACATTCGCGTGCCGTCGGATGGGTCCGTGGAGCCGCGGTCGGGGTGGCACATGGTCGCCACGGTACGAAATCAGGTGTACGCCGGGCTGGATGTGGAGGCGTCGATCGTGAACGAAGCGATCGACCGCACCGCCGGGCTGGTCATTCGCTACAACGGCCTCTTGGTGGACGCGCCGTACTACTCGTCGTGCGGTGGGCACACGGCCGCTCCGAAGGAATCGTGGCGGGATGTGCGTGAGGAGCCGTATCTGCAGTCGGTGGACGACACCGACCCTCGGACTGGACGTCCGTACTGTGACCTTTCGCCCCGGAATCACTGGACGGCGGAGTTCGATGCGAGGCAGCTGAGCGACATGGTCCGGCGGGCCCTCGTGGCGGCGGGGACGCGCGATCCCCGCCCCGGTGTGGTCACCGAAATGCGCGTCGACGGTCGCACGGCGTCCGGGCGCGCCACGGCGCTGGTGCTGCGCACCGATCGCGGTGACGTGACCGTGCGAAACAACGAGATTCGCAATGTGGTGCGTGATGCGCGTGGCGCGATCCTGTCCAGCACGTATTTTTCAGTCGACCGCGAATCCCGTGCACGTGGACACCTGTCCGGTGTCACCCTGCACGGCCACGGCAACGGCCACGGAGTGGGGATGTGTCAGTGGGGAGCGATCGGCCGGTCACGGGCCGGCATCGATGCTCGTGCCATCCTTCGTCATTACTATCCGGGGACCGTCGTCGGGTTCGCCGACTGATCTGTCATCTCCGGAGGCGTGAATGAAAGACGGCGTGCGTATAGCCGTCGTCGGCACGGGTGCGATTGCCCAGCTGACGCACATCCCAGTTCTTTCCAAGCTGCGCGGCGCCAAGCTGGTCGCGTTGTGTGATAACGATGCGGCCAAGGCGCGTGCGCTGGCCGACCGGTTCGACGTGCCCGACGTGTTCACCGACTTCGAGGAACTGCTCGACAGCGATGAACTCGACGCGGTCGTCATTGCCACCCCCAATCACCTGCACGAGCCGCACGTGCTGTCGGCACTGCGGGCGAAGCTGCACGTGCTCTGCGAGCGTCCGTTGTCGCTCTCCACGCGCGGCATTGAACGGTGTCTGTCGGCGGCGCAGAAAGCGGATCGCCGGCTGGTGGTCGGGCACAATCATCGGTTCCGCTCCGACGTGCAGGCGCTCGATCAGTTTATCCGCAATGCGGAGTTGGGGCAGGTCACCTCCATTCGCGCCGGTTCGCTGCATGTAAAGCACACCGCCGACGGGTGGCGCAATCGTCGTGCCGAGTCCGGTGGCGGCGTGTTCCTCGAGCACGGGTTCCCGCTGCTTGATCTGGCCATGTGGCTGGCCGACGGTCCGAGTCCGATCCGTGTCGTGTCGTCGATGCGGCGCGGTCGCGCCGCCGGTTCGGTCGAGGATGCAATGCAGGTGTTCCTCGAGTGCGAAAACGGTCTCGTGCTCAACATCGATGTGTCGTGGTCGTACGTCGGCGACGACGACCGCTGGTGGTTTGAAGTGCATGCCACGCGCGGTTCGGCACGACTGGCCCCGTTGCGCGTGACCAAGGAACTGAACGGACGCCCGGTGGACGTGTCGCCCTCGGGTGCGGCGGCGCGCGAAAGTCCGTTCCTGCAGAGCTATCGGGCGGAAATAGCGCACTTCCTCGCGGTTATCAACGGCGAGGCGCCGTACGAGCCGCCCACGGACCAAGTGCTGGTGCAAAAGGTGGTCGAGGCGATCTACAAGGCCGCCGACGACGGGAAAGAGATCCGCTTTTGATGGTGGTGACGGCAATGCGGCGCGCCATCGCGACGTCGGCGCTGGTCGCGTCGGCGGCGCTCGCGGCACAAGGCACGGAGGTGGCGCCAACGCCCATACCGCTGGCGCCTGGTGTGTCGGCCACGCTCGACAGCGCGCGTGCCGAACGCGGCGCGCGCCTGTCGGTGGCCATCATCACCTACGGGCCGGGCGAGTTCGTGTTCGAGAAATTCGGACACATCGCGTTGGCGCTCACCGACAGCACCACCGGGCAGGACATCGCCTTCAACTGGGGCATGTTCGATTTCAATCAGCCCAATTTTCTCGGGCGGTTTCTCACTGGCGATACGAAGTACTGGATGGCCGGCTATCGCACGGCCGATTTCAACGCCGCCTACATGGGTGAGAATCGCACGATTCGCAAGCAGGCGTTGCAACTCACGGCGGTGCAGCGCGGCGCGATCGCCGACTTCGTGAGCTGGAACGCGCAGGACGCGAACAAATACTACCGCTACGACTATTACGCCGACAACTGCGCCACGCGCGTGCGCGACCTGCTGAATTGGGCGCTGAACGGACAGCTGGAAGCGCCGTTCGCCGTGCCCGGCAGCGGCCGCACCTGGCGCAATGAAACGGCGCGCATCACCGCCAGCGATCCGCTCGTGTATCCAGGCATTCAGGTCGCACTCGGCCGCAACGCCGATCAGGTGCTGACCAAGTGGGAAGAGTCGTTCCTTCCCGAGCTGCTGGCGCAGCATCTGGCCGCGCTCACCGTGACGAATGCGAGCGGTGCGCCGGTGAAGCTTGTCGCCAGTGACTCCGTGCTGTTTACCTCCGATCGCGTGCCCATGTCCGATCAGGCGCCGTCGCGCGTGCCGATGGCGCTGCTGCTCGGCATCGTGCTGGCGGCGCTCGTGGTGCTGCTGTCGGGCTCGGGGTCGGGCGTGGCGCGGCAGGCACTCGGTATCTTCTCCGCCCTCTGGTTCGGTGTCGGCGGCCTGCTCGGGACGGCGCTGCTGTTGGCCGGTACCGTCACCAAGCACATCCCGTACATGGGTGCCAATCTGACGGTGTTGCAGCTGCATCCGCTCATGCTGCTGGCCGCCGTGGTGATCACGATGGCCTCGTGGCGCGGCGCGCGGAGTCGTGCCGCCGTGGGCGTGTCGGTGCTGGTCGCCCTGCTGTCGGTGGTCGGGTTGCTGCTGCAGCTCGTGCCGTCGTGGTCTCTTCGGAGCGGCGTGGTGCTTGCCGTGATCGTACCAGTCCACGTTGCGTTCGCTCTCGCCATGCGGCGACTGTGCTCCCGCGCTCGCACGGAGTTCGTGGCGCGATGACCATGGCTCGCATCGCGGTCGGTATCGACGTGGGTGGCACGTTCACCGACCTTGCCGCGTTGCACCGCGATGGCACCGTGCATACGTCGAAGGTGCTCAGCGTGGCCACGGATCGAGCGGCCGGTGTGCTGGAAGCATTGCGCGTGGCGGCACTGAACGGCTCGCAGATCGCGCATATCGCGCACGGCACCACGGTGGTCACCAATCTGCTGCTTGAGCGCGCCGGCGCACGTGTGGTGGCGTGTGCCACCGCGGGTTTTACGGATCGGCTCGAGCTGCGCCGACAGGAACGCGCCGCGCTGTATGACCTGGCCAAGCATCATCCGCGCCC
>CAIUOO010000481.1 GCA_903900795.1 uncultured Gemmatimonadota bacterium
CTGCTGAAGCGCTGCCGGCGATGAATGCGGCCTGAACCGTTCTCACGATTCCTGCGCCGCTTGCTCGCCGTCACGTAGCGGGAATCGGCGTGGCACCCAATGCTTCAATCTCGGCGATGGACACGTATGCCCATGGCCGAGAGGCTGGCTGTGGAGCGGTTATTGCGCATATCCATCGGTCGGCGGTATACTGGGCGCAGGGCAGGGTTCGTTCAATCGGTCGCTCGATCACATGGGCTTTCTTCGCTGCACCGCATGCGGTTCCAAAGCGTTGGTCGCTGCCTCGCAGTGTCCACGCTGCGCTCATCCGTTCCGCCTGCTGAATTCTCGCGGCGATCGGGTGAAATTGTCGCGTTGTCGTGGCTGCGGAATCATGCACCGCTTCGACGAGACCTGCCATTGGTGCGGCGTGTTGCCCAAGGTGGCGTGGCAGTCGCCCGCTGTGTGGCGCTCTGCCGCGGCGGTATTGCTCTCGGTTGCGCTTGCCGCCTCTGCCTGGCGGTACGGATCGCCCCTTGGCGGCCAGCTTCTGCAGCGGCTGCGCGCCGAGGCCCCTGCGTTTGAGCAGGTCGCCACCAGCGATGTCGTGACGCCGGCACCAACTGCCGTCGCCGATTCCGGGATCTCCACCGCGGCGCCGCCGATGACGCGCACCGACAGTCTCGTGGTCCCTACGGCGGGGACTCTGGACAGCATCACCTGGACGCCGGCGGTTGCCCGCACCTGGGTCAACGTGCGCAACGATGCGAGTCGCGGAGGCGACGTGATTGGCGTGATCAAGCCCGCCGCTCGCGCGATGCTCGGCACCGATCGCTCCGGGTGGCGTCAGGTGCGCTCTCCCAACGTGAACGGATGGGTCGATCCGCGATTATTCGCACCGGATTCTCTCCGTACCCGCGGGGAGTGATGGTGCGCTGTGCTCGCGTCCGGGCTGGCGTCTGACCTCGCGCGGGAGTTGCTACGTGAGCCCTCGGCGGAGAGCTTCTCAGAACATGCAGCGATTTCCGTTTCCCCCTCGGCGTGCGTTCACGCTGATTGAAGTGCTGGTGGTTATCGTCGTGATCGCCGTGCTCGCCACCTTTGTGGCCCCCAGTCTCTTTCGCAATGTGAACGACGCCCGGGTGGCGACGGCCAAGGCGCAGATCGAGAGCTTCGGCACCGCGCTCGATGCGTATCGGCTCGACAATGGTCGGTACCCGACCACCACGCAGGGGCTCGTCGCGCTGTGGCAGAAGCCGGTGATCGATCCGCCCAGCGGCTGGACGGAGCCGTATTTGCGCAAGCCCGTGCCCGATGATCCGTGGGGCCGACCGTACCTGTACGTCGCGCCCGGCAAGGTGAATCCGGCCAGCTACGATCTGCTTTCGTATGGCGCCGATGGTCAGCCGGGCGGCGAACGCGACAACGCCGACATCACCAGCTGGAAGTAGCCGGTGGCGTGGCGCACCCGCTTCGCGCCGGCGCCGACCGGGTACCTGCATCTCGGCCATGTCGTCAACGCGATCCATGTGTGGGGGATCGCGCGGGCGTTCGGGGGCGACGTCCTGCTGCGGATCGAAGACCACGACCGTACGCGGTGCCGGGTTGAATACGAAGAGGCGCTGCTTGACGACCTCGACTGGCTTGGCTTCGTGCCCGACATCGGGAGCACCGACAGCATTCGCGCGGCGCGACACGGAGCGCCACACCCGCATCCGCACCGGCATCCACACCGGCA
>CAIUOO010000482.1 GCA_903900795.1 uncultured Gemmatimonadota bacterium
CCCGAAGGTTAGGCGGCGAGCGCGAGGTTGTTGTTCGCGATTGGAATTTTCCCGAGTGTTTTACCAGGTGCTCGAGGACCTGGGCACGCAACCAGAGCTTCACCAACCCCGTCGAAGCCAGTCACCCCCGGCTAACGGTCCAACACCAATGTGTACACTAGGGGAGCACCGGCGGTTCCCGCAACTCCCTGCCCGTGCCCGGACCAGCCGAGATCAGGCGATCTCGCAGGTGAGATCCGAGACATCCGGGTCACTGGCGGCGAGCCGCTGCGCCCGGTACTCCTCATAGTGCAGCAGGTAGTTCGAGAAGATCTCCTCGACCTCGCCGAAGTCGCGCACCTGGTGCAACAGCTTCCGGAGGTCGGCGGAATTCGGGAGTCCCTTCACGTACCAGCCCAAGTGTTTTCGGAACTCGAGGGCCGCGCCGATGGCGTCAACCTCGTAGCCCTGCACCAGCCGGGCGTGATCCAAGGCGATCGCGAAGCGCTCGTGCACACCCGGCGTTGCCGGCATCGGTAGGCCGTCGAACAGCGCGCGGGCCTGCTTGAACACCCAGGGCTGACCGTACGAGCCGCGACCGAGCATGATGCCGTCAGCCTGGGTATGGTCCAGCATGCGCTTGGCGTCGGCCGCGGTTTTGATGTCACCGTTACCAAGCACCGGAATGTCGAGCGCCTCAGCCACCTTGGCGATTTCGTCCCAATTGGCCTGCCCCGTGTACATCTGCGTCCTGGTACGGGCGTGCAAGGCGAGCACGCGAGCACCCGCGTCCTGACAACGCAAGGCAATTCCCACGGGATCTCGCAACTCCTCGCTCCAACCGCTGCGGATCTTGCACGTTACCGGTAACGAGGTGGCCCTCGCCACGGCCCGGATGATCTCCTGCACCAAGTCAAGATCGCGAAGACATCCCGACCCACCGTTCCGGCGCACAACCTTCTTGACGGGACACCCGAAATTGATGTCGACGAAGTCCGGCATGAAGAGGTCCGTGACCACGGCGGCCGCATCGGCCATCGCGGCGGGATCGGCCCCGAAAATCTGAACGCCGATCGGGTGCTCGTCAGGCGAGAACCGCAGTTTACTGATCGTCGCTTCATTTTCCCGCCGGATACCCTCGGCCGACAGGAACTCGGTGACCACGACATCCGCACCGTGCGCATGGCACAGCCGTCGAAACGGAGACTCCGACACGCCGGCCATCGGGGCGAGATAGAGCGGCACCGCATGGGGCACACGGAACGGAAACAACTTACGGGACATCGGTGGAAGGTAGTGCGGCCGCATTGGTCGAGCAACGCGGAGGTTTGACAGCGGCGTCTCGAGGGTTAGGATTCACGGCTATGGAACTGCGCGAGTTCTTCTCCGAAGACGCTGTCCAGCTCGAGCTTCATGGCACGAGCAAGGACGAAATTCTCAAGGAACTCATCGGGCTGCTCAAGCTCGATGAAAAGTCCGAGGGCATGCTGTTCAAGATGCTCAAGCGGCGCGAAAATCTCGGGTCCACGGGCATCGGCCGTGGAATCGCGATCCCGCATTGCCGCAGCCTTGTCGTCAACCGTCTGCGTGTGGCTTTCGGTCGAAAGACGGACGGTGTCGACTTCAAGGCCATCGACGACAAGCCCGTCAACTTCTTCTTCCTCATCGTCGCGCCGCCGCTCGAGGTCTCGAACCAGTACCTGCCAGTACTGGGCAAGATTGCGCAGTTCAGCAAGGAGAGCGACGTACCAGGCCGCCTGATGGAGATCAGTTCTCCAGCCGAGTTCATGGCGCTGCTCGAAGAAAAGCGCGTCTGAACGCCGCCGACTGACCGTCGTCGTCGATCAGTGATCGACGTCGACGCGCCGAATATCAAGGCGCAGCCGATTCGTGACGCGAAGACTCTGTAGCAGGGCGGCAACGGCCAGCCCGGCCACGAGCCCTAACCAGAGCCCGCGTTCTCGTAGCGGTGTCCGGAATCCCAGATACATCCCGAGTGGGATTCCCACGCCCCAGAACGCGACGAGATGCAGGATTGCCGGCACCCGGGTGTCTCCCGTGCCGCGCAGCACACCGCTCGTCACAGCCTGCAGACCGTCGAATACCTGAAACATGCCAGCCAGCGGAATCAGCGACGCCGCCACGGCAACCGTGGCACTTTCGGTCGTGTAGCGCGTCGCGAGCCATTCGGGCGCGACCATGAAGATTACACCGCTAATGCACATCACGCCGCCGCCGCAGGCAATAGCGGCCACCGCATCGCGTCGCGCCGACGGCATGTCCCCGCGACCGATAGCCCGACCGACCACGGCGGCGGCCGCCCCGGAAATACCGAGCGGTACCATGAACGTCAGCGCGGCCAAGTTCAGCGCGATCTCGTGTCCCGCCAGCGACGCCGTGCCCATCCAGCCCATGAAGAGCGCCGTCACGCCGAAGGCGAAGCTCTCAAAGAACCACTGGACGCCGATCGGCACACCGATGCGTAGCATACGCATGAACGGCTGCCAATGCAGCGTCGCTCGCCGCCACGGCCGAATGGCTGGACGCAACAGAGGCCACGCCAGCGCGAGCAGCACGAGGGCCATCACCCACGTCGAGATGGCGGTGGCGTAGCCCGCCCCCTCGACACCGAGCCTCGGCGCACCCGCATGGCCGTAGATCAACAGCCAGTTCACGAACACGTTCACGATGTTCGCCGCCGCCGCGGCAAAGATGATGTGGCGGACGGGCCCCAACGCTTGCAGGGTTTGCCGGAATACGTTGAACGCAAAGAACGGCAAGATGGCGATCGCCCGTCGATGGGTGTAGACCGCCGTGTCTTTCACCACGTCCGCCGGCTGATCAAGCCTGAGCAGCAACCACTCCACCGGGATCAGCGCCAGGAGTACGAACACGGACACGACGGCGGCGAGAACAAGACCGCGCTGCACACCGCGCGCGACGCCCTCATGATCACCAGCACCGACCGCTTGCGCGACAACCGGATCGATCGCGCAGAGCAGCCCCATGCCGAACACACTCGCGTTGAAGAAATAGAAGTTCCCCAACGCCACCGCCGCGATCGCCGCCCCACCGAGCTTGCCGACCATCAGTGCGTCGACGACGCCCATGGCCTGAATGCCAAGATTGATCAACACGATCGGCATGGCGATGCGCGCCATGTCCCAGAGATCGCCCCGCCAGTCCCGGCTGGACCCGCCCACGAGGTTCAACGGCCCGTAGCGCGCTTGGCGGAGGACACCAACTCTCGCACCTCACGGAGCAGGCGCTGGGCATCATACGGAACGCCGTCCTTGATCGTCCATGCCACCCCACCACCCGGACCGGCCGCCGCATCCGCGCGGGGCGGATAGAACACCTTGAGATCCTCGAGAGGGTTACCGTTGATCACCACCAGATCGGCCAGGAATCCCGGACGCACGCGACCGAGGCGCGACTCTTCGCCGAGGATCCTGGCATTGTTCGCCGTGACATGCTGCAGCACGCGTAGCGGCGCAAATCCAGCCTCCTGATGCAACTCGAGCTCACGGATGAGGCCGAAGCCGTACACCTGGTAAATGAAGCCGGCGTCTTCACCCGCGCCGACGATGCCGCCAAGCCGCTCGAAATCACGAACGGCCTGAAACCAGATCCGGTAATTCTCCTTCCAGTACGCTTCGTCGGTGCTGCTCCAATTCGCGAAGTACGAACCGTGGTTCGACAGATCCGGCTTGAAATACTTGTCGAGCGTCGGATGCAGGTACTCCGCGAACCAGGGCTGCGTTTCTGCGCGCTGCAGATCGCGACTGGCCTCGTAGATCTCGAGCGTAGGATTCCACGCAACGTTCCCCTTCACCATGGCCTTCAGCACGTCCTGCAGACGCGTCGGCTCGGCCTCGCGCCACAAACGGCCGGCGTACCGAAAGCGCATGCCCTCATCGGCGTAGTTGAAGTTCGATGGAAAACTCTGCAGGCCATCGGTGATCGCCGCATCAGGGACCCCGTACCAATGCTCGATGCTGGTGAGTCCACCCGCCGCGGCATCCCATGCATTCGTCTCATCGACCGCCATGTGATGCGCCGTGCGCAGTCCAAGCTTGCGCGCTTCATCGAGCACCGCCGGATACACATCCTTATCCATGCCGAACAGCTTGAGTCCATCGACGCCCTGCGCCTTCAGATCGCGCACACGCTGTCGCGCTTCGACCTCGTTGCGCGGAACTGGCATGTACGCGTAGCGCGCGTACACATACAATCGTGGACCGACCAGGTCGCCGCTGAGGCTGCGCGCCCGCAGCTGTATCGTCTTCGGGGTCTCGCTGGAGACGTCACGGACGGTGGTGATGCCCATCCCGAGCCAGAGCTTCATCTGATACTCGAGTGGCTGCGCAATGCCGCCGCGCTCATCCTGCACATGCCCATGCGCGTTGATCAGACCCGGCATCACATACTTGCCCGTCGCGTCGATGACCACATCGCCCGTAGGACGCCGTGCCGTACCGTCCTTGATCGCGACCGGATCGAGGGACACGATCTGTGCGATGCGGTTGCCCTCGATCACGATATCCTTCGGACCTTCGGCGGGGGTACCGTTTCCCTCGATGATGGTGGCACCGCGGATCACCAAGCGCGCGGGACGCACGCCGTGTGTCGGCACCGACTGCGCCGCCAACGAGACACTGTTGACGAGCGCGACCGTCATCGCGGCGAGCGTGAGGATCGTACGTGGATTGATCAGGCGCATGAGGCTACTCCCACTCGATCGTGGCTGGCGGCTTCGAGCTGATGTCGTAGACCACGCGGTTTACGCCATCGACTTCGTTGATAATGCGATTCGAGATCCGCCCGAGCACTTCGTGCGGGAAGGCGAACCAATCAGCGGTCATACCGTCCGTGCTGGTGACGGCACGCAAGGCAATCACATGCTCGTAGGTCCGTCCGTCACCCATCACGCCCACCGAACGAACTGGCAGAAACACCGCGAACGCCTGCCAGATCTCCTGATACAGCCCGGCGGCGCGAATCTCCTCGAGATAGATCGCGTCGGCTCGTCGCAGAATATCAACCGCGTACGGAGTGACCTCGCCCAGCACGCGAATCGCCAGCCCCGGACCCGGGAACGGATGCCGTCCCACCATCTCCTCCGGGAGGCCGAGCTCTCGACCAACGTTACGCACCTCGTCCTTGAACAGTTCGCGCAGCGGTTCAATGAGCTGGAACTTCATGTCTGGCTTCAGGCCGCCGACGTTGTGGTGCGTCTTGATGGTGGCCGAGGGACCACCCTTCGCGCTCACCGACTCGATTACATCGGGATACAACGTGCCCTGAACCAGGAACTCGGCGCCCTGCCCCGCCTCCGCTGACGCATCCTCGAACACGTCAATGAACGTGTGCCCGATGATCTTCCGCTTCTTCTCCGGATCCCCTTCACCTGCCAATCCATCCAGGAAGCGGTCTTCGGCGCGAACGGTGATCAGCTTGATGCCAAGATGCGCGCGCATCGTACGTTCAACCTGTTCGCGCTCATGCAGGCGCAGCAATCCGGTATCCACGAAAATGCACGTGAGTTGATCACCGATCGCTTTGTGTACCAGCGCTGCGGCCACACTCGAGTCCACACCACCTGACAGTCCGCAGATGACTTGCTTGTCACCGACCAGTGCGCGGATCTTCGCGACCTCCTGATCGATGAAGTGTCCCGGTGTCCAATCCGGCGTGCAGCCGCACACACCAAACAGAAAGTTCTGAATGATCTCGGCACCGCGTACGGTGTGCGCGACCTCCGAATGGAACTGCACGGCGTGAATCGGACGCGTCGTGTGACGGAAACCCGCGAGCGTGTTTCCACTGTGCGCGGTCGCGACGTAACCGGGGGGAACCTGTTCCACATGGTCGCCGTGGCTCATCCACACGGTGGTCCGCTCGCCAGCATCAAAGCCGCTGAACAGTCCCGCCGGTTCGTCCACCGTGACTTCGGCGCGTCCATACTCGCGCCGACCGCCACCGACCACCGCTCCGCCTTCCAGATGCGCGATGAGCTGCATGCCGTAGCACACGCCGAGTACGGGAGCGACGTCGAGCAGCGCGCGGGCAATCGTCGGCGCACCGTCGTCGGTCACCGAACTCGGTCCGCCGGACAGAATGATGCCGTCCGGCTTCCACGCGCGGATCCAATCGAGTGATTTCGTGGGTGGATGAATCTCGGAGTACACGCGGGCTTCACGCACGCGGCGGGCGATCAGCTGCGTAAACTGCGAACCACAATCGAGGATCAGGATACGGCTGTTCATCAGTACTTCCACTCCGAACCGGAAAGCTTGAGAAACTCGACGGCCTTCGTATCGAGATCGAGAATGGCACCCGTGGGGGCACCGTGCAGCCAGCCGCACCCTTCACCGGGATTCACCAGCAACGAATCGCCGCGGGATATCATCTCAGGAATGTGCGTGAACCCATGCACCACGACTTCATGCCCGTCGATGGATCGCTGGTGTACATCAGCGAGATCGTGGATCAGCAGCACCGACTTGCCACCGAGGTCGAAGCTGTGCGGCGACTCGTACAATTCGGTTGCGCCGAAGCCGGACTTCGCCGCTGCCTGCAGTGCGTCATGGTCGCCGTCGTTGCGCCCAAACACGCCGAGGAGGGGAATCGACAGGTCGTGAAACGGCTGCAACGTGAATGGCGAGCAGTAGTCGCCGGCATGCATCACAATCGAGACGCCGCCGGCAATCATCTGGTCAAGCAACTCGCGGACGGCAGGCACGCGGTCATGGGTATCCGACAGTAAGCCGATCCGCATCAGGCGGTTCTCCACTGGAGGTGCGCACGCTCGAGGCGTACGAGGTCTTCGAGGCGTTCGCGCTCGGTGATCACGGCAAAACGATCGCCATCCACCATCACTTCGGCGGGGCGCGGACGGGAGTTGTAGTTGGACGACATCGTATAGCCGTACGCGCCCGCGGTCTGCACGGCGAGTAAGGCACCAGCTGCCACGTCCGGCATGGGCCGGTCTTTGGCGTAGAAATCGCCGGATTCGCAGATCGGTCCGACGACATCGGCGACGACCGTGCCGTCTATCGCTTCCACGGCGTCGATGCGATGATACGCCTGATAGAGCGCCGGGCGCACGAGATCGTTCATGCCGGCATCGGTTACGATGAAATCCTTGCCGGCGGCGTGCTTTCGATAGAGCACTTCCGTGATCAGCGCGCCCGCCTCGGCCACCAGGAACCGTCCCGGCTCGAGCAGCAAGGTCAGACCGGTTTCGCGGGCCGCCGCGAGCACAATCGCTGCGTAGTCATCCACGTCGGCATCCTGCTCATCGGCGTGATACGGCACGGCCAATCCGCCGCCGACGTCCATGTACGCGATGGGATGACCATCGGCGCGAGCGTTGGCGATGGCCGAGAGCAATCGCGGTAACGCGTCACGCATAGGGTCGGCGTTACCGATTTGCGAGCCAAGGTGCATGCCAAGCCCCCGCAGGGCGACATGCGGCAGCTCATGTACGATTGCCACCAGACGTGACACATCGTCACGCGGGATGCCGAACTTCTGTCCCTTTTCCCCGGTCTTGATGTAGGCGTGCGGCGAGTCGACCGTCACTTCCGGGTTGACTCGGATCGCGATGGGCGCCACCACACCCAGGCGGCCCGCCACGGCGTCAATCGTGACCAACTCGGCTTCCGACTCGACGTTGATCAGCAGGACACCTACCTCAAGCGCCTGCTCGATCTCGCGTACCGTCTTGCCAACGCCGCTGAACACCACGTCACGGCCGGTGAAGCCGGCCTCCCGGGCTCGGAACAGCTCACCGCCGGAGACGATGTCGACCCCTGCCCCGAGCTCGTGGAGCAGACGCAGCACGGTCAGGTTCGAATTCGCCTTCATCGCGAAGTGAACGCGGTGCGGCACGCTCCCGAACGCCTGTTCGAGGCGCTCCAACCGTGCGCGAATCGTATTCGCGCAGTACACATACGTGGGGGTACCCACGGCCGCCACGATCGCTGGAATGGGCACCTGCTCCGCGTGCAGGACGCCTCCCCGCCGCGGGAATGCCAGTTGGGACTCTGACGATGGCATCACGTCGTTCAGTACGAGCGAGCCCATACGACCTCGTACTTCGCCGGCTCACCGGTCACCATGCACGTCGTTGGCGCTTCCGGCGAACGGTACTCCAGATCAGGGATGACGCGGATCGTTGCCTTGGTCTCCTCCTTGACCTGCTGCTCCACAGCAGGATCACCGTTCCAGCCAGCGTACACAAATGCGCCAGGGCCTTCCATTACGTCTTTGAACTGGCCGTAGCTGATCCGCTCACGAATCGTGTTCGCCTCCACGCGGGCACGGGCGGCGGCGAGCATGTCCGCCTGAATCGTGTCGAGTACCATCGGCAACTCGGCGCGCAGCGTGTCGAAGCTGATTGGACGCTTTTCTCGCGTGTCCCGACGGGCCAACATGCCGGTGTTCGACGCCAGATCGCGAGGGCCAATTTCCATGCGCAGCGGAATGCCGCGCAGCTCCCAGTGATAGTACTTCGCGCCCGGCTTCACGCCGACGCGGTCGTCGACGTGGACACGAATCCGCTCGTGGTCGGGACGTTTGAAGCTGCCCAGATCGTCCGCGATGCGTTTGGCCATCTCTACGGTGGAGGCACGCTCTTCGTCGGTCTTCCAGATCGGCACGATCACCATCTGGATCGGCGTGAGTTTCGGCGGCAACCGCAACCCCGCATCGTCTCCGTGGGTCATCACCAATCCGCCAATCATGCGTGTGGAGACACCCCAGCTGGTGTTCCACGCGAACGCCTGCTCCCCCTGCTCGTTCTGGAAGCTCAGGTCGAACGCCTTCGCGAAATTCTGTCCGAGGTTGTGCGACGTGCCGGCCTGCAGCGCCTTGTTGTCCTGCATCATTGCTTCGCACGCGTACGTGCGCAGCGCGCCGGCAAACTTCTCAGAGTTCGTCTTCTGACCTGTGATCACGGGCATGGCCATGTATCCCTCCATGAACTCGCGGTACACGCCCAACATGCGGCGCGTCTCCTCCTCGGCCTCGTCGTGCGTGGTGTGTGCCGTGTGGCCTTCCTGCCATAGGAACTCCATCGTACGCAGAAATAGGCGCGTGCGCATCTCCCACCGGACGACGTTGGCCCACTGATTGTACAGCAACGGCAGGTCGCGGTAGCTCTGCACCCATTTTGCGAACATCGAATAGATGATCGTCTCCGACGTGGGACGCACAACGAGTCGTTCCTCGAGCGGCTTGCCGCCGCCCATCGTGACGACCGCGCACTCGGGGGCGAAGCCTTCCACATGCTCCGCTTCCTTCGAGAGGAAGCTCTCGGGAATGAACAGCGGGAAGTAGGCGTTCACATGACCGGTGGCCTTGAACATGTCGTCGAGCGCGCGCTGCATGCGCTCCCAGATGCCGTAGCCGTGCGGTCGGATGACCATACAGCCGCGCACGGGCGAGTAGTCGGCGAGTTCAGACCGCAGAACCAACTCGTTGTACCACTCGCTGAAATTGTCAGCGCGCGTGGTCAGCTTCTTGTCGTCACTCATGGGTGGTGTCCGTTCGATTCAGCGTCGACGATGCCCACGTGCTCAGGGCATCAAGGGTCTGCACGATCTCTTCCTGCGCGCCAGCGGCGCGCGCGCGGTAACACGCCGCGTCGCCCGACGTATCCACCACGATGCTGGCGAGACTCCCTGCTTTCCGGGCGGCCTCCAGCTGTTTCTCCACGCGCTGATCCCGCAGCGCGTACTCCACCGCGTGCCCATCGGCCCGCAAACGCGACGCGGTACGCAGCATGGCCGCCGGATACGACGCGCTGTCAGGGGCCTGCGCGATCCACAGCGCCACGGCCGATGCCGGTGCCTTCATCAGCCCACGCGCCTTGAGCAGTTCGCCAAGCACGACGTCCCCCATGCCGAAGCCGAGGGCCGGAAGATCGGTGCCGCCGAGCGACTTGAGAAGATTATCGTACCGGCCTCCGCCACAGATCGCCCGGAACTCCCCGACGTTATCGAACAGCTCGAAAACGATGCCGGTATAGTAGGCGAGACCGCGCACAATGGTCAGGTCGAAGCGCAGCCAGTCGGCGATCCCCAGCGCCTCACAGTGCGCGACGTACTGCGCGAACCGCTCCACATGCGGGGCCACCGCCGGGGCGTGCCCGTAGCGCGACTGCAGCGTGGCGAAATCGAGCGTGGCGAACCCCAGAATTACCTTGACCGTCTCCGGCGGCAAACCGGCTGCGGCGAGCTTCTCCGCAGCGACCTCCTGCGGCTGGCGTTCGAGCTTGTCGAGCACGGCATACACGGTTGGCCACGTCGGCTCGTCGATCGCGAGATGCGCCAGCAAGCCGTTGAGCAACCGCCGATCACTCACGCGCGCGCGGACGTCGCTCGCCGTCAGCCCGAAGGCCGCCATGATCTCCACGGCCACCGACAGCAGCTCCGCATCGGCGAGCACATCGGCCTCGCCGACAATATCCACGTTCAGCTGGAAGTGTTCGCGGAGACGCCCCTTCTGCGTCCGCTCGTAGCGGAACAGTTGCGGCATCGAGAACCACCGCACCGGCTTGCGCAGCGTCTGCGCTCGCGCACCCACCATGCGGGCGAACGTCGGCGTCATTTCCGGACGCATCGCGACCGCCCGACCGCCCTTGTCGACGAACTCGAACAGCTGACCGACGATCTCGTCGCCGCTCTTCTGCGTATAGAGGTCGAGCGGTTCGAGAGGCGGCCCATCATACTCCTGAAACGCATAGCGCCGCACGACGCGGCGCCAAGTCTCGAAGATGTGGGCTCGCTCGGCGAACTGCTCGGGATAGAAATCTCGGAAACCCGGGAGGAGCTTTGGAGGCATCCTTGAAAGTTACCGAGCGAGCGGATCGACCTGCAACCGTTCCATGGCATCGCCGACCGTATGAAATGATCCGGTCACGAGCACGGTAGCCGCCCGTTCACGCGCGCAGTCGAGCGCCGAGGCGAAACCGTCGACGCGCTGCACCGGCAGCCCCTCGGCCTCCGCCCACGCCATGACCTCGTCCAAATTCCACGCGCGTGATGCCGGCGCGGTGGGGGCCATCGTGACTACGATATGCGTGGCCACCCGCGCCACCGCCCGCAGGATCCCCGCCCAATCTTTGTCCCGCAAGACGCACACGACGGCGCTCACCGGCAACGGAGCACCAACCTCGAGCAGATTGGCCGCCACCGTCGCCGCGCCATCAGCGTTGTGCGCCACATCGAAGAGCCACCGATCGGACCGGTGAAACCGACCGGCCAGCCGTACCTGAGGCAACAGCGCTGCAGCATTCCGTTCGATCTCGCGCCAATGTCCGCCCGCCCCTCGCAGCATGGCCAGCGCGACGCAGGCGTTGTGCGCCTGAAACTCGCCAATCAGTGGCGTCGTGAGCCGACGCTCCCCCTCCGACGTCACGAGTGTGAAGCTCGTCCCGGCGCCACCGACCGAAATGTCACGGACCTGCCAGTCGCGACCGGTGACCACGACGGGCTCGGCCCCCGCTTCCTCGGCGCGAGCCGTGAGCCGTGCGCAAATCTCCGGTCTCGCTTCGCCGACCACCGCCGCCGCGCCGCGCTTGTAGATCCCGGCCTTTTCGCCAGCAATCGACGCCAACGTGTCGCCGAGAAATTCCTGGTGATCGAAGCCGATCTGTGTGACGGCGGCGGCGAGGGGCTGCACCGTGTTGGTGGCATCGAGTCGGCCGCCAAGCCCGACCTCCACGATAGCCACATCCACCCGCTGCGCGGCGAACCAGTCGAGGGCCATAGCCGTGGTCGCCTCGAAAAACGTGGCGCTGAGACGCGTCAGCTCCGGCTCCCACCGACTCAGCCACGCGGTGATCGCATCATGCGGCATCGACGCGCCGTCCACGACCACACGCTCGGCGAAATCGACGAGGTGAGGTGACGTATAGCGACCGACGCGTAGTCCCGACCCGCGCAGCATGGCGTCGAGCGTGGCGACCGTACTGCCCTTCCCGTTCGTTCCGGCTACGTGGAAGACCGGGTACGCGCCCTGCGGATTGCCCAGCAACGCGAGCAATTCCGCGACGCGCTCAAGGCCGAGCCGCCACGCGCCGCCGGTTCGAGCGAACAGCCGTTGGAGCGCGTCGCGATATGCCGAATCGGCCATCGAGGCCCGTTCCGCCGCCGACGGCAGCGGTGGGGCCAGCGGATTCGCCGTCAGTTTTCCTGCGCGTGCCCCGCCGACGCGGGACGTCCGGTCATGTGCCGCATGAGCCGCGAGAGTGTGTCGCGGAGCTCCTTCCGATGCACGACCTGATCGACCATGCCCTTCTCGAGCAGGAACTCCGCCGTCTGGAAGCCTTCCGGCAGGTCCTGCCCCAGCGTCTGTTTGATGACGCGGGGTCCCGCGAAACCGATGACCGCGCCCGGCTCCGCCAAAATCGCATCACCGAGCATGGCATAGCTCGCACTCACGCCACCGGTTGTGGGGTTCGTGAGCACCGAAATGTACGGAATGCGACGTTCGGCGAGCTGCGACAACACCGCCGAGGTCTTCGCCATCTGCATGAGGGAGAGAATACCCTCCTGCATGCGCGCGCCACCCGACGCGCACACGATGACCAACGGATGCTTCTTCTCCAGCGACCGCTGGCCGAGTCGCGCGATCTTCTCGCCGACAACGGAACCCATCGATCCCCCCATGAAGGCGAAATCCATGATCCCGATCCCCACAGGAAGCCCCTCGAGGAGCCCAGCGACGGTGAGGATCGCGTCGCTGTCGCCAGCGTTCGTCAAGGCGCGCTTGAGGCGCGCCGGATAATCGGGGAATCCGAGCGGATCGACGGAGCGCAGCTCAGTTCCCACTTCGACGGTCGATCCCTCATCGAGCAGCATCGCGGCGTAATCCCACGCCCGTACACGGCGGTGGAAATCGCATGCGGGGCAGACATTCAGATTCCGCAAGAACTTGTCGCGGATATCCGTATGGCCGCATGCCTCGCATTTCTCCCACGTGTCGGGGGGAATCTCGAGACGCTCGCGTCGCGGCTGTCGGGGCTTTCTCTCCTTCCGGAACCAGGCCATAGTCTGGTAATGTTGGCGGTCAAGCCCGCGAAGGCTAGACCTTGCGCGCAGCCGAGAACGGTGTCAGGAACGCTCAGAGGCCGATCTCGTCTGGCGGCCCGCGCCCTTCGGCGGATATTCGGAGCAGGACGGCAACCGCCGTCCAACTGACCAACAAGAACGAACCGCCGTAGCTGAAGAAGGGCAGCGGGATGCCAGTGACGGGCATGAGGTTGAGCGTCATCCCCACGTTCACGATGACGTGTACGAACCACGCCGATACCAGGCCGAAGGCCACCAAGCTTGGAAAGGTGTCATACGCACGTGAGGCCACCCGCGTAGACCGCAGCAACAGCGCCAGGAACAAGGACAGCGCGATACTGACGCCGATGAACCCGAGTTCCTCGCCAACAACGGAGAAAATGAAATCGGTGTGCCGCTCAGGCAGGAACTTGAGCCGTTTCTGGCTACCGAGCGTGAAGCCTTTGCCGAAGAGTCCACCGGAGCCGATCGCGACCTTGCTTTGCGTGATGTGATAGCCGGAGGCCTGCGGATCCACGGTGGGATCGAGGAACACGAGGAGCCGCTTCTGCTGATACGGCTTGAGCTTGTCCCAGAGCACTGGCGCCACCCCACCCATAATGACGTTCATCAGCACGATGACGACGCCTTCCAGGAGAAATGGGCGGTACCAGAGCACCAACGCTACCAAAATCAGAAACCACGCGCCCCAGACCCCTGTGCTGAACGCGAGCACAAGACTGATGCCCGGACTCGCCAACAGCAACAGCAGCGGCCACGGCACGCCCGCCCAGAAGAGCATGGCGAAGCAGATACCGATAAAGACGATGCCGGTCCCCAGGTCCGGCTGCGCCATGACGAGCAGCCACGGCACACCGACCACAAGCAGCGGGCGCCACAGATCCACGAGCGAACGGATCGATTCGCGCTGCGCGGCGAGCACGCGGGCGAGCATGAGCGTCGTCGCCAGCTTCGCCAACTCCGCTGGCTGACCGATGCGCACGCCTCCGATGCTGAGCCAGCTCTTCGCACTCGCCGCGGTGCCGGCACCGGTACCCACGAACAGTACGAGCAGCAGCAACGTGCAACTCAGGGCGTAAAGCGGCCACGCGCTCCATTCGATCAGCCGTACCGATCCGCGCGAGATGACCCACGTGGCGATCAGCGCGGCGCCGAACCAACCGAGCTGCCGCTTCCACGCGTTCTCGATGATCGGCGTCGGGCTGTCGATCTGCCCCGCGGAGAACACCATGGCGATGCCGAAGCCCGTGAGCAGCAGCGCAATGACCAACAGCGGTACGTCGATCGTCTGCCTGCGCAATATGGAAATACTGGCCATGTGCGCGCGGCCTCAGTCGTTGACGATGGCGGTCATCGTCAACCGCGTCTTGAGATAGCGTTCCATCATCTTGGTTGCCGCACGAGCGGCTGTAGACCCGTGGAGCCCTTCCTCGATGAGGATGGCGAGCACAATCGTCGGATCGTTAGCTGGCGCGTATCCCACAAACCACGCATTGTCGAGCTGTCCATTCACCTGGGCTGTACCCGTCTTGCCGGCGATGGTAAGCCCCTGGATCTGTGCGCCTGCGGCCGTGCCTCGGGACACCACGTCGGCGAGCGCGAGCTGCACGCTCGCCAGCTGCGCCTTGTCGAGGTTGAAGATCCGTTTCCGTTCCGGGTCGCGCGTGACGACTTGGGGCGTCGGCGCCATGCCGTCAGTGGCCATCGCCGCGTAGAAGCGCGCCATACCGAGTGGTGTCTGCGCGTTGTCCGCTTGACCGATTGCCAGACTCAACACCACGGAGCGATTCCAACCGCGAGCGCCGTAGCGCTTATCGAAGTACGCGGTGCTTTCGGGCCAGCGCGGCGTGCGCTCGTTGGGGAGGTCGACGCCGGTGCTGTCGCGAAATCCCAGCGACACCCCCCCCGCCAGCAAACGCGTCAGCCCGATCTTGAGCCCGAGCTGATAAAAGTACACGTCGCACGACTTCGCGATCGCCTGCGCCAAGGTCAGATCACCGTGGCCGTGCTTGTCCCAGCACTTGAACGGGCGACCGTACACATAGACGCCCGTGCACGGCGTCTGCATACGGGTTTCCATCGTGACCAACCCAAGCTCCATACCAATGATCGCCGTGGCCAGTTTCCACGTCGACGCCGGCGCATACGTCCCCGATAGCGCGCGATTCACGAGCGGCCGGTGCGGATCGACCCGAAGGCTTTCGTAGAAGCTGGCTGACACGCCACCGATGAACTTGTTGATGTCGTAGCTCGGCGCACTATAGAGCGACAGCACACCACCGGTTTTCGGGTCGAGAGCCACCACCGCGCCGCGCAGCGAATCACCGAAGTATGCGTGCGCGAATCGTTGAAGATCGAGATCAATATTCGTGCGCAAGGCTGGCGACGCCTCCGGCTGTTCTTCCGGACGAACGCCATCATCGCGCACCACTCGATTGCGCGCATCAACTTCCACGAATCGGCGGCCCTCCCTGCCACGCAAATGCGCCTCATACTGCAACTCAAGGCCCGTCTTTCCCACCTGCTGGCCGGCCTTGTAGCTGTCAAATTTCGGTTTCGAAAGATCGTCTTCCGCGATTTCACCCGTGTAACCGATCAGCGCAGCCATCGCGGCGCCATCCGGATAGTACCGCTTCGGCGAGCTCTGAATGATCAATCCTGGAAACTCGACACGACGTTCCTCAAGCACCGACACGATCTGGAACGATGCATCGTTGAAGATCACCGCAGGGCGCGTACGGGCGCGACGGAAACGGCGCACCGCGAGTTCCTGCTGCGCCGAGTCGATCTGAATCACCTTTGACAGCGTCGTCAGTGCGGATCGCAGCGAATCCTCCGTCGGACTCAAAATCGAAACCGTGTATCCCGGCAGATTTTCCGCAATCACTTCACCATGACGATCGTAGATCGTGCCACGGGCGCCGGGCAGCGGGACTTCGCGCAGTCGATTGTTCTCCGATCGCAGCACATACTCCGCATTCTGCAGCACCTGCGCGCGAAAGAACGCACCACCGAGTGACACAAACGAGGCGAACAGCAGCACTCGCACAAGCCGAGCGCGGCGCAGGATCGCATTCGGTTGGTAGCTCACAAGCTTAGTGGGTGTGTGGTCGGTACAGCGGACGAAACACTGCGAGCAACAGCACCGCCAGCAGCGCGGTCAGCACGGCCGACAGCGGGGACCACAGCAACAACGACACGACGAGCGACGCGCCGGCCCTCCCCCCGGTGAGCACGGCCATCGCGACGTCGAACGACCACTTGCCGCCGAATACGAATAGTCCGGTGAGGGCCACATGATCGGCGAAGAAGACTGCCTTGATCCACGAGGCGCCGAATGCCACCAACGACAGCACGAGCGCCGACGCACCGAAGGTACCCGGTGCGAGCGCGTCGACGGCAAGGCCCGTCAGGAAGCCCACGAGCGCGGCCAGCCCAGGCCGCATGCGCGCGGCCGAAAAAAGAATGGCGATGATGATGAAATCGACGTTCGCGCGCCCCAAAAACAAGGGACGCACAACGAAGTGCGCGGCCAGCAGAAACGCGAATCCCAGCCAGGCACGGAACGCGCTCCCGAGTCTCGCGGTCTGTTGCGGCGGCCGACTCATGTGGAACGCCATGTCGTCTGCATCATTGCCGCGTCATCGGCGGCGGGCCCGTACGCGGCGGCGGCACGACCACGCGCGGCTTGGCGGAGGCCGCTCGTGCGCGCGCGCGCATGATGCTATCGACGCGTGCACGCGTCCGCACACTGTCCACCTTCGCGCGATCGGCGGCCGTGCCGAGGCCACCTGGGACAAACGCCAGTGTCGAATCCGCCAATGTGTCAGCCGCCGCATCGCGCGCTGCACGCCGCGCGGCGAGTTCGTCGAGCGCAGCGGCACGCGCGAGCGAATCACCCGCTGCCGCCACTGCGCGCGCCGCACTGTCGGCCGCATGTACGGTGGTCCACACACCGTTGACGCCGCGCTCGGTGCGCGCCAACAACAATACGAGTACTGGGCCGATCGCCTCGGGGAGCACCGACGGCTTCACGAGATACGTGCGGGCCCACTTCTCAGGCGTCGAGAGCTCGCCGAGCACGGTGCCAACGGGAATGCCACGCGGATAGGTCGCCCCTAACCCGGAACTCACAATGAGGGTGCCTGGCTCGAGCTTCGCGCGAAACGGCACGCCGCGCATCTCGAGCAACCAACGTTCCGCACCGGCTCCGAGGTGCGGCTGCACAATGCCGAACGCCCCCTCGTCCACGCTCATCACGCTGACACGAAAGTCGGGGTGCGCCCACGTAATTGCGAAACTCGTGGCACGATCCACACTCTGCACCATGCCGACGAGTCCATCCACCGTGACCACGGGAAGAAACGGCTGCACGCCGGCGTCAGAACCGGTTGCCAGCGCGATGGTGAACTCATCGCCGGCACCACGCGGTGGTAGCAAATCCGCGGGCACGAATCCGTCCTGCAAGCGCGCCGACAGCCCGAGCAACTTTCGCAGGGTGAGGTTCTCATCGGCAACGGCCTTCACCTGCAACGCCTGCGTGGCCACCCGACCACTCGTGATCAGCACGTCATTGCGCGCAACGATCGCCGCCCGTACTAACGAGGCACGCCCTTCCAACCCAACGAGCGGCGAGAGCAACGTCGTGCGCAGCGCAGCGGCAAATCCTTCGCGTGTGCGTCGAGGAAGGATCAGCGCAAAAACCGCCAACAATACACACACCAGCGCGAGGCCGGTGTCGAGTCGCCGATCGGATCGTACGCTTCTGGGCACCGCGCGATCAGGTTGTGAGGACGGACCAGTACTTCTCTTCGTCATCAAGGATCTTGCCGGTCCCGCGCACGACGCACGTCAGAGGATCCTCGTCCACGTGAATCGGCAATCCGGTTTCCTGACTGAGCAGCATATCGAGTCCGCGAATTAACGCGCCGCCACCGGTCATCACGATGCCACGATCCACGATGTCCGACGCGAGTTCGGGCGGCGTGATCTCGAGCGCGCGACGCACGGCGTCGACGATCTGTTGAATGGGTTCCTGAATCGCTTCGCGGATTTCGCTCGAGTGCACACGCACGGTTTTCGGAATGCCCGATACGAGATCGCGACCTTTCACTTCCATCTCCCGCTCGTCACCCACGGGATATGCCGAGCCGATTTGAATCTTGATCTGCTCCGCAGTGGGCTCACCGATCAACAAGTTGTAGTTCTTGCGCATGAACTGCACGATGCTGATGTCGAGCTCATCGCCACCCGTACGAATCGACGTGTCACTCACGATACCGGAGAGTGCGATCACGGCGATCTCGGTCGTGCCGCCGCCGATGTCGATCACCATGTTGCCGGTCGGTGATTCCACCGGCAGCCCCACCCCGATGGCCGCGGCCATCGGTTCGGTGACCATGAACACTTCCTTCGCGCCGGCGCCAAGCGCGGAGTCACGCACGGCGCGCTTCTCGACTTCGGTAATGCCGGACGGCACGCACACGATCACGCGCGGTTTCACCTTGAACACGTGCTTGTCGATCACGAGCGTCAGGAAGTAACGCAGCATTTTCTCGGTCACATCGAAATCGGCGATCACGCCGTCTTTCATGGGCCGGACCGCCATGATGCCGTCGGGTGTGCGGCCGAGCATGCGCTTCGCTTCCAGGCCCACACCCTTGAGCTTCTTGGTCTCGCGATCCAGCGCGACGACGGAGGGCTCGTTCAGCACGATCCCCTCTCCCTTCACGTAAATGAGGGTATTGGCGGTGCCGAGATCGACGGCGATGGCGTTCGCCGGGAAGAACGAGTTGGACTTATTGAAGGGCCAGAACATCCAGATGTGTGCTCGACGGCGCGAGGCGCCGGGAAAGGGCATGCTGCGGCAGCAGTGAACGGTAAGGTACGTGTCGACCAGAGCAGTTACAAGCTGTTGCGGCAGCGTGACCTAGCCCACGTGGCACGATCCGGCATGGAAACGATGAGAGGCCACCGGACACGGGTCCCGGTGGCCTCCGCTGGTCCCGCGGGTCGCCTTAGGCGACGAACGTCGCTGGGTCCGTATACGACATCCCGAAGGCATCGGCAACGCCCTGGTAGGTCAGCTTTCCTTCGGTCATGTTGAGCCCCTTGAGCAGCGCCCCATTCTCGCGGAGCGCCTTCTTCCAGCCCTTGTTGGCGAGCAGCAACGTGTACGGAAGGGTCGCGTTCGTCAGCGCCAACGTGGACGTGCGCGGCACCGCTCCGGGCATGTTCGCCACCCCGTAATGGATGATCCCATCCACGGTGTACGTCGGATTCTCGTGCGTTGTCGGATGGATCGTTTCCACGCAGCCGCCCTGGTCGACGGCGACGTCGACAATGACCGCGCCCGGACGCATACGCGACAGGTCTTCACGGCGCACCAGCTTGGGCGCCTTGGCCCCGGGAATCAGCACGCCACCAATCACCAAGTCGCAGGTACTGATCTGCTCGAGAATGTTATGACGGTTGGAGTGCACGAGTTGCACGTTCGCCGGCATCACGTCCGAGAGGTAGCGCAAGCGCTCGAGCGACAGATCGAGAACGACCACCTTGGCACCGAGCCCGGCCGCCATTTTGGCCGCGTTCACGCCCACGATTCCACCGCCGAGGATTACGACCTTGGCCGGCGCCACACCCGGGACGCCGCCCAAGAGCACACCACGTCCGCCATAGAGCTTCTCGAGGTACTTCGCCCCTTCCTGGACTGCCATCCGGCCCGCCACCTCGGACATCGGGATCAGGAGTGGAAGATCGCGGTTGGGCAACTCGACCGTCTCGTACGCGATGCACGTGGCGCCGCTGGCCAGATGCGCGTTCGTGAGCACCTCGTCGGCCGCGAAGTGAAAGTAGGTGAACAAGGTCAGATCGCGACGCAGGAAGCCCCACTCCTGCTCGATGGGCTCCTTCACCTTCAGTAGCAATTCCGCCTTGCCCCACGCCGTCGCGGCGTTGGGAACAATCTCTGCGCCAACCGCGCGGTAGGCGTCGTCCTCGAAACCGCTGCCGATGCCGGCACCCGTTTCGACGAAGACCTGATGGCCGGACGCCGTTAGCGCTTCCGCGCCGGCCGGGACGAGGGCCACACGATTCTCGTTGGTTTTTATCTCTTTGGGTACGCCGATGCGCATGGTCGCGATTTCCGTTAAGGGTGAGACGTCAGCGAACGGCCTTCGGGCCGAGGCTGACGAGAATCTGTCGATCGGGATCGAAGAACTCGCGCGCGACGTCGCGCACCTGTTCCAAGTCGATGGCATCCACGAGCGCCTTGAGCTCATCGATGCTGCGGTACGGCTCGCCGTACAACGCCGTGAGCGCTGCGCGATACATGCGCGACGACACGCCTTCCATGGACAATACGAGCTGTCCTCGCAACTGCCGCTTGCCGGCGGCGAGGTCGGCCTCAGAGAGCCCACGCATGGCGACGTCACGCAGCACGTCGCGAACGGCGTCCAGCGCTTCCTGCGCCGTTTCCGGCGCGCTGGCGAGATATACGCCGTGCGCGCCGGCGTCGGCGTACGAGCTGCTGAAGGTCTGCACACTATAGGCGAGGCCCAACTCTTCGCGCACCTTCTGAAACAAGCGGGAGCTCATCCCACCGCCAATGAGCATATCGAGCAGCGCGAAGGCATACCGCCGAGGATCGCCGAAGGCGATGCCCTGCCCGCCCAGCACGATGTGCGTCTGCGCAATATCTTTGCGCGACACATGTTCGCTGTGCGCGCCGGCGGCTTCCACCGGATCGAGCGGAAAGGGCGTCATGTCGCCGCGGTTCCGCGTGATCCACCCCGTGCCCTGCAGGACGTCGAGTAGTTGGTCGTGCTCCACGCGGCCGGATGCCGCGACGACGAGACGGCCGGGATGGTAGGCGCGCTCGTGCAGATCGTGTAGATCCGCCACCGAGAGCGCCTTTACGGTGTCCCGCGTGCCGAGAATCGGGAAACCGTGCGGATGATCACCCCAAACGGCACGATTGTGCACATCGAAGATGATGTCGTCGGGCGTGTCATCGACCATGCTGATCTCCTCGAGAATCACCTTCCGCTCGAGGGCCAGATCGGCCTGACGCAACAACGGCTCGAAAATCAACTCCCCGATGACCGATGCGGCCTCTGGAAGATGTTCGTCAAGCACGCGTGCCTGGTACGACGTGTGTTCACGCTCGGTGTACGCATCGAGCGACCCGCCCAGCGTTTCAAGCGCGAGCGCGATCTGCTGAGCACTACGCGTGCGCGTGCCCTTGAACACCATGTGTTCGAGCAGATGAGAGACACCCATCTGTTCGGGTCGTTCATGCAGCGTTGCGGCGCGGACCCATGCCCCGAAAGCAACCGACCGCGCCCCCGGAACGGATTCCGAGAGCACGGTCAGTCCATTGGGCAGATCCGTACGGTGCAACGTGGGCGCTTGCGCGCCCGATGTGTTAGCGCCGATCGCGACCACCACCACCGCTCCGTCCACCGCTGCGACCACCACGATCGCCACCGTCTTCACGACGCGGCGGGCGCTCGCCCGGCGTTTCTTCCGGCATGCCTTCGGGGCGCGGGAGCAGCGCCTTCATTGACAGACGGAGACGTCCACGCTCATCGCGATCGACCAGCTTGACGGTGACGCGATCGCCCTTCTTGACCACGTCTTCCGGCTTCTCGACACGTTCCCACTTCATCTCGGACACGTGCAGCAACGCTTCGGTGCCCGGCATGATCTCGATGAACGCGCCGAACGCCGTCACGGTCTTGACCGTGCCCTCGTACGTCTCGCCCACAACCGCCTCAGCGGTCATGCCTTCGACCATCTTGCGCGCGCGCTCCATCGACTCGGCACCGACGGCGGCGATCGTCACCGTACCATCGTCGTCGACCGTGAGCTCGGCACCCGTCTCCTCCTGAATACCACGGATGTTCTTGCCCTTCGGTCCGATGAGTTCGCCGATCTTGTCGACCGGGATCTGCACCGTCACGATCCGCGGCGCGTACTTCGAGAGATCGGCGCGCGGCGCGGCGAGCGCCTTGTCCATCTCGGCGAGGATGTGCAGGCGGCCTTCCTTGGCCTGCAGCAACGCCTCTTCCATGATCTTGAGGTCGAGCCCCTCGATCTTGATGTCCATCTGGATCGACGTGATGCCGTCCTTCGTGCCCGCGACCTTGAAGTCCATGTCGCCGAGATGGTCTTCGGTGCCGAGGATGTCGGTGAGGATTGCGTACTTGTCGCCTTCCTTGATGAGACCCATCGCCACACCGGCGACGGCGGCCTTCATGGGCACGCCGGCATCGAACAGGGCGAGCGAGCCGCCGCAGACCGAGGCCATCGAGGACGAGCCGTTCGACTCGAGGACTTCCGACACGATACGGATCGTGTACGGGAAATCAGCGAAGTCTGGCAGCACACCCTGCAGGGCGCGCTCGGCCAGGTTGCCGTGGCCGATTTCGCGGCGGCTGGTGCCACGCATCGGACGCACTTCACCAGTCGAGAACGGCGGGAAGTTGTAGTGCAGCATGAAGGAGCGCGTGGTCTCGCCCGCTTCGTTGATCGTGTCGAGACGCTGCGCATCCTTTGCGGTACCGAGCGTCGCGGCGACGAGCGCCTGCGTCTGGCCACGCGTGAAGAGCGAGGAGCCATGCGCACGAGGCAGCACGCTGTTGTCGATGCTGATGCCGCGCACTTCGTCGGGCTTGCGGCCGTCGACACGCAGATTGGTGCTTAGCACCTGCGCGCGCAGCTCGTTGTACTCGACATCGCCCAGGACATTGTGAATGTCCTTCGCGTTGTCGGGGAACTCGACGAGCAATTCGGCCGCGGCTGCCTTCTTGACCTTCTCGATCGCTTCGATGCGCGTGTGCTTGTCCTTCTGGTTCAGCGCTTCGCGAATGCGACCAGAGGCATGTTCCTTCGTGCGGGTGATGACGGCGTCGGGCGACTCCGTCTTCGTCCACGCCATCTTCGGCACCTGCACCTTGGCCAGCAGTTCGTTCTGCATCGCGATGAGCTCGCGGATGCCGTCGTGCGAGAGGCGCAGCGACTCGAGGACGTCGGATTCCGACACTTCGAGCGCGCCACCTTCAACCATTACGATGGAGTCCTGCGAACCGGCGACGATCAGCTCCATGTCGGAGAAGGCCAGCTGCTGGAACGTCGGGTTGAGCACCCAGTGTCCCTGCACGCGACCGACGCGCACACCGCCGATCGGACCCATGAACGGGATCTTCGAGGCGTTCAGCGCAAACGACGTGGCGAGCAGCGCGAGCACATCGGCGTCGTTCTCCTGGTCGGCGGAGATGACGTACACGAAGACCTGCACTTCATTCTTGAAGCCTTCCGGGAACAGCGGGCGAATCGAGCGATCGATGATGCGGCACGCCAGGATCTCGTGATCATGGGGCCGCCCTTCGCGCTTGATGAATCCGCCCGGGATCTTGCCGGCGGCGTAGGTCTTCTCCTTGTACTCAACCGTCAAGGGGAAGAAGGGGAGCGGACTCTGGTTCTCGCTCACGGTAACGGCGGCGAGAACCATTGTCTCGCCGAATTGTACGATCGCGGAACCCGCCGCCTGCTTCGCCATACGACCGGTCTCGATGACCAGGGGGCGACCGGCGAACGTCCGCTCGATTCGATGCATCATCTGCTGAATAGCCTCATGAGAACGCAAATCGCGCGGGAGGCATGACTGCCCCCGCGCGACGACATGGCGTGGTCCGACTTAGTATCGGAGACCAAGGTCCTGCACGAGCGTGCGATACTGCTGCACGTCCGTACGCTTCAGATAGTCGAGCAGGCGGCGACGCTTGCCCACCATCTTGAGTAGCCCGCGGCGACCATGATGGTCCTTCGCGTGCGTACGAAAGTGTCCCGTGAGGTAGTTGATGCGATCCGTAAGGATGGCAACCTGAACCCGGGTCGATCCGGTGTCCACATCGTGGGACCGGTACTTGTCGATCGTGAGTGCCTTATCGAACGCCATCGTCGTAATATTCTCAGCGCGTGTCGTGCGCAGCCTTTTGTGCGCGCAATAGTAGGAAGAATAATAGATTAGTCCGTCTTGCCCCGCCTGTAAAGGACCTGTACGTGCCTGAGCGCTATTTGGGGCCAAGAATCGGCAAATACCAAGTGACCGGCATCTCGGTTCGGGCGCCTTCTCAGGGGTATACGAGGCGATCGACCAGGCGTTAGAGGCGGTGGTCGCCCTGAAAATCCTACGGCTGGATTTTCAGGGACAGGGGCCCGCTGAAGTCCGCTTCCGTCGAGAAGCGGGCACCGCGGCGACGCAAGGCCGATCGAAAACCGTTTCGTGCCCCACCACGGCGGTGCTGTCGTCACCGGCAACGATCTCGAAACGCGCGGCGACCGTGGCGTGCATCGACTCAGTTCGTGAAGAGATTGCGCAGATCATTGAACGTGACGAGCACGATCAAGGCCAGCACGGCCAGGACGCCAACACGGGCAAAGCCCTCGCGCACGCGACCACTGAACGCGCTACCCTTCACGCGCTCGGCCAGCACCAACAGGATCTGTCCGCCGTCGAGCACCGGAATCGGGACGAGATTCAGAATGGCGATGTTAAGGCTGAGGAAAGCGATCAACGACCACAGTGTTTCCGAACCGCGCTTCGCCGCCTGCACCGACGTGCGCGCGATCTGAATTGGCCCCCCAAGATTCTTGGCCGACACTTCTCCGGACACCAACCCGCCGAGTACGGACGCGACACTCGTCGCCATACGCCACGTCGCCTCTCCACCCGCCGACATCGACTCGACGAAGCTCAGTGTCTCATTAACCGTTGACGCGCGGACCTGAACGCCGATCCGGCCAACGGTCCTCTTGCCTCCAGTTACCGGATCGTCGATTTCCGCCGTCTGCGGCGTAATGTCCTTCGTGAAGCGCACGTCGCCGCGCTGAATCTCGACGCGCAGTGTGCCGGACGTCACCGGAGCCACGGCGTCGAGCACCTCGTCCCACGCTCGGATCGGATGGCCGTTAATCCCCACGATGCGATCACCGCCAGTAAGTCCGGCGACGGCCGCCGGTGCCCCGGCTACGACCGAATCGATCACCGCCGGCACGTAGGTGTTGCCCGCGCGATAGTAGATGCCGGTGGATACGACGAGCGTGAGCAGGATGTTCATGATCACACCCGCCGACAGAATAAACACACGGGCGAACGTCGATTTGTTCTCCACCCAGCGGTCGGCCGGCACGGCCTTGGGGCCGAACGGAGCCATCGATTCATCGTCCCACAATGCAGGGGACACATCAGCGGGGCGCTCGATCGCCGCGCCGAGTGAGCCGCGATCACTCCCGCCTTCGATGCCTGCCATCGACTCATCATCCCGGCTCGCCATCCGCACGAACCCGCCGAGCGGGATCAGCGACACGCGATAATCCGTCTCTCCGCGGCGCACGCCGAATAGCCGGTTGCCCCATCCGAGCGAGAAGACGGGCGCATAGACGCCGGTGAGCTTGGCGGCGAGGAAGTGCCCGAGCTCGTGCACAAAAACGACCAGGCCGAAGACGAGCAACGGCGCGATGTACGGTGTAATCGAGGACATCAGTATCAGTACCCCACCTGGGCATTCACGTGGTCGCGCGCCGCGGCATCCGCTCGAAGCAGTTCATCGAGGGACGTGCCCGGCGCGCCAGCAAACTCGTGCAGCGCAGCCGACACGCGCTCGGCGATCCCAGAGAAGCTGAGTCGACCGGCCAAAAAGTGAGCGACAGCGACTTCGTTGGCCGCGTTGAAGACCGCCGGCGCTGCGCCTCCACGCCGTCCTGCGTCGATTCCGAGCCGCAGCATCGGAAAATCCGCGTACCGCACGGTTTCAAAACTCAGCCCCCCAAGTGCAACAGGATCAAAGGATGGTACGCCGGAATCGGGAACACGTTCCGGATAGGTCAGGGCGTACAGGATGGGCAGTTCCATGGATGGGACGCCCATCTGTGCAAGCACGCTGCCATCCACGAACTCCACGAAGGAGTGGATGATGCTCTGCGGGTGCACCACGACATCAATCCGATCGTATGGTACCCCGAACAGATGGTGTGCTTCGATCACCTCAAGGGCCTTGTTCGCCAAGGTGGCGCTGTCGATCGTGATTTTGCTTCCCATCTGCCACGTCGGATGCTTCAATGCGTCCGTCACCGTGGCGGCAGCGATATGTTCAGTTGGCCACGTACGAAATGGACCGCCCGAGGCGGTAAGTACGAGTCGTCGCACTTCGTGAGGCTGACGACCTGCCAGGCACTGCAGGATCGCCGAATGCTCACTGTCGACCGGCACCAACTCACCGCCGTGGCGGCGCGCCGTGTCCGTCACGATCGCCCCCGCGACCACCAGCGTCTCCTTGTTGGCCAAGGCCACGCGCTTGCCCATACGAAGTGCGGCCAGCGTCGCCGGTAAACCCGCCGCTCCGACGACGGCATTGATCACGATCTGTGCATCAGGGTGCGTCGCCGCGGCCACGAGACAGTCGGCACCGACCCCCCAGCTGTCTGGCGCATCGGTGTGCGGCTGCACAAGTCCGGCGAACGAAGGCCTCCACGTCCGGACCTGCTCGGCGAGCGCCGCCAGGTTGCCGTTGGCCGTGAGCGCCACCGGCACAAAGCGATCCCGCTGTCGCGCCAGCACGCGCAGCGCACTGGTCCCGATTGATCCGGTTGACCCGAGGATGGCGACACCGGCTGGTGTGGCCGAAGTCGCCCCGGCCGTGACGGCTGGCGTCATGCTCCCGGCGCCGGCAGGAGCAGCGCATAGTACAGCGCGTAGGTCACGGGAAGTACGAAGAACAACGAGTCGAGGCGATCAAGCACGCCGCCATGTCCAGGGAATAGCGTTCCGCTGTCCTTCACGCCGGCTTCGCGCTTCAGCAGTGACTCCGTGAGGTCGCCGATCTGTGCCGTCACGCTGATACAGACCGCGAAGAGGATCAACCCTTTCGGGCTGAAGGCGAGCTGTGCATGCGGTTTGAGCAGATAGTGCACGAAGGCCGCGCAGGCCCCCACGGTAGCGGCGACGGCACCCACCGCTCCGGAGATCGTCTTGGCCGGGCTCACCGACGGGATCAGTTTGGGTCCGCCCACCAGACGACCGGTAAAGTATGCGCCGGTGTCGCTGGCCCACGTGAGCACCACGGGCATGATGACGACGAGCGCACCAGCCGTGTCGCCGACAGCGTACCCGAAGTAGCGCAACGCATAGATGTAGCTAAGCGTGCCACCGGTGTAGAGCGCACCGAAGATGGTGGTGGCCACGGCGCCGAGTGGTTTGCCGTCGACGCCTCGCGTCCAGATTGAAAGTGCCAACACGAACAGCGGCACCAGTATCCAGACCACGAGCGGTACGGCGAACACGCCGAGTTGCTGGGCGTGAACAGCGAGCGGAATCATCGCCGAGAGTACGATCCCGACCACACTCATCGGCGCCGTGCCACCTTCACGGGCAATCCGATAGTACTCCCACGCGGCGATCCCAGAGAGTGCACCGGCGAGCGTGGCCAGGGGGGCACCACCAACCCAGATAATCCCAAGCGCAATTGGCGCTCCGATCAGGGCGACTACGGCACGCCGGGCAAGTTCAGTCACGCGAGAGGGGAAGAGAGCGCGTACACGCGCATCAGGTACTGACGCGGCCGAAGCGTCGATCACGACGCTGAAAATCACCGATGGCTTCGTAGAGATCCGCCCGCCCGAAGTCCGGCCACAGGACGCTCGAGATGTACAACTCCGCGTAGGCGACCTGCCACAACAGGAAATTCGAGAGACGCTGCTCGCCGGACGTACGGATCAACACATCAGGATCTGGGCACGCGGCGGTGAACAGGCGCGCACGGAACTCCTCTTCGGTAATCGCCTCCGGCGAGAGGCGGCCGGCCTGCACCTCCTCCGCCAACATCCGAGCAGCCCGCACCAATTCAGCGCGACCACCGTAGGAGATGAAGAGATTGAGACCAAGCTTCGTTCCGCTCTCGGTAATGCGCATGACGCGCTCCACGGCCGCGGCGGCCGGCCCACCGAGTCGACCGAGGTCTCCATGAACGTGAACGCGAACGCCCTGCTGCTGCAGGTCGTCCGCCTCGCGGGCGATGAATTCCTCCAACAGCGACATCAGCGCCGACACCTCGGTTTCCGGTCGCTGCCAGTTCTCCTGCGAGAACGCGAACAGCGACAACCACTCGACGCCAGCCTCCAGACAACCCTGAACGACCGCCCGTACCGCCTTCATACCGGACCGATGACCGAACGACCTGGGCATGTGACGCTCACGCGCCCATCGCCCATTGCCGTCCATGATGATCGCGATGTGCCGCGGCACCGCCCCGTGCACGCGTATGCGTGTCAGCAACTCTGTTTCGGTGTCAGCCATGAAGGGCGGGGGCAAGGGGCATATCAGCGAGCGATCCGCGCGGCGGACTCAAACCTCCAGGATCTCAGCTTCCTTCGTCTTGAGCAACCCGTCAAGCTTCGCGATGCAATCGTCATGTGCCTTCTGCAGATCTTTCTCCGCGTGCTTCTTGTCGTCCTCGGAGACGCCGTCAAGCTTCTTGACCTTGTCGCGCGCGTCGGTGCGAGCATGACGAATCGCGATGCGACCGTCTTCCGCCAACTTGCTCAACACCTTGACCAACTCCTTGCGACGCTGCTCGTTCATCGAGGGGAGCGGCACACGGATCACGCCCCCTTGATGCGCGGGATCGAGACCGAGTTCCGACTCGCGGATCGCCTTTTCGATCAGTTTCGCCTGTCCCTTGTCGAACGGCGTGACGAGCAGAACTCGTGGCTCGGGAGCAGACACCTGCGCCACCTGATTCAGCGGCACCAGCGAACCGTACGCCTCGACCCTAATCGTGTCCAGCATGCTCGGCGACGCTTTGCCGGTACGGATACCGGCGAAGTCGCGCTTGGAGGCCTCGAGGGCCTTGTCCATCCCGCTCTTCGCGTCCTTCAGGATCTGTGCAGTGCTCATGAGACCAGTGTCCCCACGCGTTCGCCGTTGATGGCGCGTGCGATCGCGCCTGGCGTGTGAAGGTTCAGCACGATCAGCGGCAACTGATTCTCTTTGCACAGCGTGATGGCCGTCTGGTCCATGACGCGGAGCTCTTCGAGCATCACATCGCGATAGCTGATCGACTCGTACATCGTGGCGTTCGGATCCTTCTTCGGGTCCGCCGAATAGACCCCGTCGACGCTGGTGGCCTTGATGATGACATCCGCCTTCATCTGAATCGCCCGCAGCACCGCTGCCGTGTCCGTGGAAAAATACGGGTTCCCTGTGCCAGCGGCAAAGATGACCGTACGCCCCTTCTCGAAATGGCGCAACGCGCGCCGGCGAATGTAGGGCTCGGCCAACTCTTCCATGCGAATGGCCGTCATGACGCGTGTGTCGAGCCCCTTCTTCTCGAGCACGTCCTGCATCGCCATCGCATTGATGACCGTGCCGAGCATGCCCATGTAATCCGCGCCGACACGATCCATTCCCATCTGGGAGAGTTGCGTGCCGCGCACGATGTTACCGCCTCCGATGACCAGTCCGAGTTGCACGCCCATGCGCGCCACTTCGACGATCTGGTCGGCGAAGGAACCGATCCGTTCGAAATCGAACCCGACGCCGCGATCTCCGGCGAGTGCTTCGCCGGAGAGCTTCAGCAGAATGCGCGTATACTTCCTGTCCGCGGCGCCCACGGCGCTCACTCGGCGCCGAGTTGCAGGCGAGCAAAGCGATCGACGGTGATCATGCCACCGGCGCGCTCCGCGTGGTCCTTCACCAGTGCCGCGATCGTGATGGCGGGGTCGCGAACCCACGCCTGCGGAAGCAGCGTGACGTCCTTGAGGAACGCCTCGACCTTGCCGGTGGCGATCTTCTCGATCATGGCTTCCGGCTTCCCAGTCTCCCGGGCCTGCTCTTCGGCGATACGCTTCTCGCTTTCAATCTTCTCGGCCGGCACGCCGCTGCGATCGACCGCCAGCGGGGCTGAGGCCGCGATGTGCTCGGCGATGAACTTTACCAGCTGCTGCGTCGACTCATGCGCCGAGACTTCTGGCGAGGACGCGGTCACCTGCACCAGCGTCGCAAGCTTGCCGTTGTGGTGGCGATACATGCCGACCACACTGTTCTCGCCCGCATCGAAGCGGGCCACGTGCTTGACGTTCACCGCTTCACCGGTCTTCGACGAGGCGATCTTTACGAACTCGGCCACCGACTGCGTCGTGTCGGCCGCGAACGGCTCGGCAAGGAAGGTCTCGACATCTGCCGCCGTGGAGTGGACGCGCTGCGCAACGAGCTGCGCGACGACCTTGCCGAAATCCTCGTTACGCGCGACGAAGTCCGTCTCGCACGCTACCTCAACGAGCACGCCGGAACGGCCGTCGTTGAAGATCTCTCCCCCGATCACGCCTTCGCTCGTGGAGCGGTCGGCGCGCTTCTCGGCCTTTGCAATGCCCTTCTTGCGGAGGTACTCGATGGAGGCGTCCATGTCTCCGCCATTCTCCTCAAGCGCCTTCTTGCAATCCATCATGCCGGCGCCGGTGCGCTGACGGAGTTCTGAAACAGCCTTCGCGGTGATCACCGTGGTCATCTTCGAGCCCTGTATATGCTGAGTGTCAGTAACTGCGATGCGATGGTACTGCGAACATTGCCGAGCTACTGCGTACGAACGCCGCCGGTGTTGAGCCGGCGGCGTCGCGGTGTTGCAGTGGAAGCCTGATCCGGCGGTCGTGCAACCGTCCGAATGCTACTCCTGTCCGGCCGACCCAGCTCCCGCTTCTCCGGCCTCACCAGCGGCGCCCGAGGCGGCGCCTTCAGCGGCGCCTTCAGCGGCCGCTCCCTCGGAGCCCGGCTTCAGGCGCGCGGCGATGGCCTCCGGCTTGGCGCGGCGACGGCGCGGGCGATTTCCGGCCCCACCACCCGGGCCACCACCCTGACCACCACCACCCTGGCCGGCGCGATCTCCACCGCGATCGCCCCCACGACCACCACGCTCACCACGCCCCGCCGGCTCCGTGCCACGGTCGCTGGAGAACGTGTAGCTCTCCTGCTCTTCGTCGCTCGGACGGACGGGCGCCTCACGACGAGCCTCGTCGATGGTATCCGCAATCGCTTTCGCGATCAACTCCACCGACCGAATGGCGTCGTCGTTACCGGCGATCGGCACGGTGATCAGATCGGGATCTGCGTTGGTGTCCACGATGGCGACGATGGGCACGCCGAGCTTGTTGGCTTCGGAGACGGCGATGCGCTCCTTCTTGGAATCGATGATGAACAGCAGCCCCGGAAGGCGGTTCATCGTTTTGATACCAGAGAGGTACTTCCCGAGCTTCTCGCGCTGACGCGACATGAGAAGCTGTTCCTTCTTCGTGTAATTCGCGAGCGTCCCGTCTTCCGTGCCCGCCTCGAGGTCCTTGAGCTTCTTGACCTGCTTCTTGACCGTCTGGAAGTTCGTCAGCATGCCGCCGAGCCAACGCTCGGTAACGAACATCCCGCCGCACCGCTCGGCCTCGGCCTTCACGATGGCGGCGAGCTGGCGCTTGGTGCAGACGAACAGCACGTTTTCGCCGCGCAACACGACCTCGCGGACGAGCTTCTGCGCCAGTTCGATCTGGCGGAGCGTCTTCTGCAGGTCGATGATATGGATGCCGTTGCGCTCGGCGAAGATGAACCGGCGCATTTTCGGGTTCCAACGACGGGTCTGGTGCCCGAAGTGAACGCCCGCGGCGAGCAGCTGCTCGAGGGACGGAGTCGTCATGGGAAAGAGTGCTCGGAGGTTTTAGAATTCGTCCGCTGTCGTCACCGCCGGCCGCGACCGGCTCCGGATAGGAGCTCGGTACCCGCGGCCGACTCGGACAGCGTGAGAGATACGCAGTACCGCGCGGCGAACCGCGTGGACTAGCGCTTGGAGAACTGGAACCGCTTACGGGCGCCTGCGCGGCCCGGCTTCTTACGCTCGACTTCACGCGCGTCACGTGTCATGAGGCCGTATTCGCGAAGCTTCTTCTTGTTGCTCTCGTCGATCTTGACGAGGGCGCGGGCGATCGCAAGACGCACGGCACCGGCCTGCCCGGCCACGCCACCACCGTCAAGGACGGCCTTGATGTCATACTTGCCCAGCGTGTCGGTCAGCGTAAACGGCTGCTGAATCGCGGAGACGAGCGTCGGACGCGGGAAGTACTCACCGAGCGTGCGGCCGTTGACGTCCCACTTGCCCGAACCCGGCGTCATGTACATGCGGCACACCGCACGCTTCCGACGACCGATGGTCTGAATCTGCTCTGACATTACTTAGCCTCGGCGGAGGAGAAGGATAGCGTCGCCGGGACCTGCGCGACATGCGGATGCTCGGCACCCCCGTACACGCGCAACTTGCGCCGCAGTACCTGACGACCCAGGGCCGTCTTGGGGAGCATGCCGTACACGGCCTTCTCAATCACGCGCTCCGGATGCTTCGCCAACACCGAGGCAAAGGGCGTGTGCTTCTCGTGGCCCATGTAGCCGGTGTGGCTGAAGTAGGTCTTCTGCTCAGCCTTTCGGCCGGTCACCTGTACCTTCGACGCGTTGATCACGATGACGAAGTCACCCGTGTCCATATGCGGCGTGTACATGGGCTTATGCTTGCCGCGGATGATCTTCGCGACTTCCGACGCGAGACGGCCCAGGACCATTCCTTCCGCGTCGACGATATACCACCGACGGTCGATATCCTTCGGGGTCGCGCTGTAGGTCTTCATGCTAACGTGATCCGTGCGTGATTCGGAGTCGCCACCAGAGGCGCTCAGAAAGAGATAAAGGAACTACGAAGGGACAACAGGCACTGCTGATCGCACTACTGAAAGCCGATTCGCCCGGAAAACGGGACAGACTCGTAGGTTACTCAGCATTGAAGTCTGTGTCAATCCGAGGGTTGAGGGTCGTTCCGGCGGAAAGACCCAAATTCGTCATGCTCCGGTTCGCTTGCCGGCCCGTCCGCCCCTCGACCGCGCTGTACCTTTCAATCGACGGCCCCCCAATCCCCCCGCACGGAGTGCGCATGTCCATGACGTCGGAGTTCAAGGAATTCGCCATGAAGGGCAGTGTGCTGGACCTCGCGATCGGTGTCGTGATCGGCGGCGCGTTCCAAAAGATCGTCGACAGTATGGTCAACGACATTATCATGCCGATCGTGGGACTCGCGACCGGCGGTGTCGACTTCTCCAACCGGTTTCTGGCACTTCAGGGCGGCCCGTTCACGACCCTCGAGGACGCGAAAAAAGCCGGGGTGGCGACCCTGAATTACGGTCTCTTTGCCAATCAGGTCCTGACGTTTCTGATCGTCGCCTTCACCCTGTTCATGGTGATCAAGGGCGTGAACCGGATGCGCCGACACGCGCCAATCGCCAAGGTCTGAGCGCCTCGCGGGACCAATCCCGTCGCCTTACTCCGACGGGATCGGCCCCAGCTCGACCAGGAGCGCGCCTTTGTCGACCGCCTGCCCTGGGACCGCCAACACCGCCGTGACCACACCGGCCACCGAGGCCCGCAGTTCGTTCTCCATTTTCATGGCCTCGACCACCACGATTCCCTGCCCCGCGCTCACGGTGTCGCCGACCGCGACCGACACGCGCACCACGAGCCCGGGCATCGGCGCCATCAGCGGCGCCGGTCCGCTGGACGCCGCCGCCGCCGCGGTCAGATCACGGATCGCCCGCATGCGCTCATCCAGCGCCTCCGCGTCCACGCGCTGTCCGTCCAGGTCGAGGGTCCAACAGCCCCGTGACGTGCCACGACGCGCCACCAACCGATGTACCCGCTCCCCGATTCGCAGCAGCCGCACCGGCGTCCCCTCAATCGAGGACAGCGACGCGGCAACGCGCACGCCGTCCACGTCGGCATGCGCGCCATCAAGCTCCACGACCACGCGTTCGCCGTTCACATCCACGATGTACTTCATGTCGTCGTCTCCGGACGCAGCACGCACACGGTCTCCACGTGCGCGGTTTGCGGGAACATGTCGAAACAGCGCACCGCGTCGATGCGCCATCCCGGCACGCGCGCGAGATCCCGCGCGAGCGTAGCCGGATCACAACTCACATACACGACGCCGCGCACACCGCGACTCGCCGCCTGCTCCAAGAGCGCCGTCACGCCGATCGCCACGCCCGCGCGCGGCGGATTGAGCACCACCACGTCCGCCGGCAGCGCCGACGCCAGCGCCGACTCCACCAGCGCGGTGACCACCTCGACCCGTTCGGCCAGGCCGGCGTCGACGACCCGACGGCGCGTGGCCGCTGTGCCCGAGGCGTCAGCTTCGATCGACACCACCTGCGCGCCGTCGCGCGCGAAGCGCTCCGTCAGTTCGCCGCTACCGGCATACGCATCGATCACCCGCTGCGGCGAGAACGACCGAACCGAAGCGTAGACGAAGTCACGCAACGCCGTGGCGACCGTCGGATTCACCTGGGCGAAGGCGAGCGCTTCGCGCGCATCGGGCTCATAACGACCGGCCTCGGCCACCTCATCGAGCGGCGCACTCCCGCCGGGTGCTGCCATCTCGAGTTCCAGGGCGGCGCCCACGGTCGCGGCGTCCGTCGCCACGTCGCCCGCGAGCCCGACCGCCTCGCCACCACGCGGCAACCACCAGACCGCACGAACCGGCGACGACGCGCGCAGCAGTGCTGCGGCCCACTCGGCGCCCCCGCTCCATGTCTCGCCGCCCTGCACGACGACCGCCACGGTCTCCTCTCCCGCCGCGGCCGACAACAGTCGAAACGACACCCGCAGAAAACGATCCGTCGGCATCCCGTGCAGTCGCTCGCGCATGTCGCGCCAGCATTGCACGAGCACGGGATTCGCGATCGGGCACTCCTCGAGATTGAAGACGCGCGCCGCATCGTCATGCGGATGCAGACCACCCGTCCAACCGCGGCCGCGCGGCAGCAGCATGAGCGTCAGCCGTCCGCGGTACCCCCACGATTCACCGGTCACGAGTTCCGGCAGCTCGATCGTGCGCTTCCCGATACGAGACAGCGCATCCTGCACGATGTGGCGACGCGCTTCGCGCTGCGTCGCGTCATCGAGATGCTGCAACTGACAGCCGCCGCATCGGTCACGCTCGTAGTGCACGCAACGCGCGTCGACGCGATGCGCCGACGGTGTCACGATTTGCAGCACGCGCCCGCGCCCGTGCCGCGCATGCGCCACGTACGCCACTTGCGCCACATCACCTGGTGCCGTGCGCGGCACGAAACACGCCAATCCGTTCGCCCGACCGACACCATCACCGCCCTTGGCGATGCGGTCGATCGTCATCGTGGCGATCTCCTCCACCGCCGGCTTCTCCGACACCCGGCGCGCGCCATGCCACGACGTCCCCGGGCGCGAGGCGCCGGACTGAGCCCCGCGTCCCGCGCGACGGTCCGGTCGTTTCTTCTTCACGAGAACCGCAGCGAGTCACGCCGCGCCACGTCGCGCCACGTCGGACCGTGCACGCTGCGGCTCGACTCACCGCTCGCGATCGACGCGTTGGACGTCGCCGGCCCGCCACTTCCGGCACGGCGTTCTTCGTGCGCGACCAGCGCCGCCGCAATGGCCGCGAGTCGAATCGACTCGCGACTCGTCGCCGGCGCCGTCAGTGCGGGCAGGTTCTGCTCGAGCCATTGAATAGTGATATCGCCACGCTGAAAGTCGGGGTGATCCATCACGCGCAGATGAAAACTCCGCGACGTCTCGATGCCATCAATCGTGAGCTCACGCAACGCCCGTCGCATGCGCGAAATGGCGAGTTCGCGCGTGGGCGCATGCACAATCAGCTTGGCCAGCATCGGATCATAGTGCAGGCCGATGTCACTACCCGACTCGATGCCGCCATCCCAGCGCACCCCCGGGCCGGTCGGCACATGCAGATACTCGATACGGCCGGTGCTCGGCAGAAACCCGTTCGTCGGATCCTCACTCGTGATCCGGCATTCCATCGCCCAGCCGCGCGGGACGAAATCCTTGTGTGGAAACGGCAGCGCCTCGCCGGCGGCCACGCGAATCTGCCACTGCACCAGATCGAGCCCCATCACGAGTTCCGTGACCGGATGTTCCACCTGAATGCGCGTGTTCATCTCCAGGAAATAGTACTGCCCATCCTTGTCCAGCAGGAACTCGCACGTCCCCGCGTTGACGTAGCCGGCGGCACGGGCGGCCGCGACCGCCGTCGCCCCCATCCGCGCGCGCAACTCCGGCGACACGGCGACACTGGGGGCTTCTTCGATCATCTTCTGATGACGACGCTGGACCGAACATTCCCGCTCGCCAAGATGCACGACATTGCCATGGGTGTCGGCCAGCACCTGAATCTCGACATGGCGCGGGCCCTCGATGTACTTCTCGATATACACCGCATCGTCACCGAATGCGTTCTGCGCTTCGCGCTTAGCGGACGCGAGCGCATCCGCCAGTTCCGACGCGGCGCGCACGATCCGCATGCCTTTTCCACCGCCGCCGGCGGCGGCCTTGAGCAACACCGGAAAGCCGAAGGTCTCGGCGATCGCAATGGCTTCTGCGGCGTTGCGCACGCTCTCCGTAGTACCCGGGACCACCGGCACACCGGCTGATATCGCCAGCTGTCGCGCCGCGGTCTTTGAGCCCATCGCCTCGATTGCTTCGGCGGGCGGTCCGATGAACACCAGGCCGGCATCACGCACTGCCCGTGCGAACCAGGCGCGCTCAGAGAGGAAGCCGTAGCCCGGATGAATCGCCTGCGCGCCGGTGCGGAGGGCGACGTCGATCAGCCGTTCACCCACGAGATAACTCTGGCTCGACGGCGGTGGGCCGATGAGCACCGCCTCATCGGCCTCGCGCACGTGCGGCGCGCGCGCATCCGCCTCGGAATACACGGCGACCGTCTTGACGCCGAGTTCCTGGCAGGCGCGAATCACACGCAGCGCAATCTCGCCGCGGTTGGCCACCAGCACTTTGCTGAACATCGGCGGCGTCACAGGGGAAGGTTTCCGTGCTTCTTCGACGGATTGCGATCGCGCTTACCGCGCAGTGCATCGAGCGCATCGATCAGGCGAGGCCTGGTGTCGCGCGGATCGATCACATCATCCACGTAGCCACGCGCCGCCGCATTGTATGGATTGGCAAACTTCTCCGTATACTCGGCCACGCGGGCATCCATCGCTGCCTGTGGATCGCTCGCCTCGGTGATCTCCTTCTTGTACAGGATCTCGACGGCTCCCTTGGGACCCATCACGGCAATCTCCGCCGTGGGCCACGCCACGTTGTAGTCGCCGCGGATGTGCTTGGAGCTCATGACGTCGTACGCCCCCCCGTATGCCTTGCGCGTGATGACCGTAAGCTTGGGCACCGTCGCTTCGCAGTACGCATAGAGCAGCTTCGCGCCGTGCTTAATGATGCCGCCATGCTCCTGCGTGACGCCGGGGAGAAACCCGGGCACGTCTTCAAAGGTCACCAGCGGGATATTGAAGCAGTCGCAAAAGCGCACAAAACGGGCCGCCTTGAGGGATGCGTTGATGTCGAGCACTCCAGCCAGCACGGCCGGCTGATTGGCCACGATGCCAACGCTGTAGCCACCGAGATGTGCGAAGCCGACCAGGATGTTACCGGCGTAGTCCGGCTGCACCTCGTAGAACTCGCCGTCGTCCACGATGCGGCCGATGACCTCGTGCATATCGTACGGCTTGTTCGGATTGTCGGGGATCACATCGAGCAGTGACTCTTCGCGTCGATCGCGCGGATCGCGCCCCGATCCACGTGGCGGGTCATCCACGTTGTTCGACGGCACGAAGCGGAACAGTTCACGAATCTGCTGCAGGCAGGCAGGTTCGGAATCGCAGGCGAAATGCGCGACGCCGCTCGTGCCCGCATGTGTGTCGGCACCGCCGAGCTGCTCCATGGTCACGTCTTCGTGGGTCACGGTCTTCACTACGTTGGGGCCGGTCACGAACATGTAGCTCGTGCCGCGCACCATGTAGATGAAGTCGGTGATCGCCGGCGAATACACGGCACCACCGGCGCATGGTCCGAGGATGGCCGAGATCTGCGGCACGACGCCCGACGCCATTGTATTGCGCAGAAAGATGTCGGCGTATCCCCCGAGCGAGACGACGCCCTCTTGAATACGCGCACCGCCGGAGTCGTTCAGTCCGATAACCGGCGCCCCGTTGCGCACCGCCAGGTCCATGATCTTGCAGATCTTGGCGGCGTGCGCCTCCGACAGGGACCCACCGAACACGGTGAAGTCCTGAGAAAAGACATAGACGATCCGACCTTCGATCCGTCCGTGGCCGGCGACCACGCCGTCGCCGTAGATCGGCGTTTCGCCCTCGGCGAGCGAACGGGAGGTGACGAATCGGTCGATCTCGACGAACGAACCCTCGTCAAGGAGGACGTCGAGGCGCTCGCGGGCGGAGAGCTTGCCCTTGGCGTGTTGAGCGGCGAGGCGATTGGCCCCGCCGCCCTGTTCTGAGGCATCGCGGGCGATGGCCAACCGCTCGAGCTTCTGGCGCATGGTCGTGGACTGTGACATAGCGCGGGAAGCTAGCGCCTCCGCGCCGAAAAACGAGGAGCCGAACCCCAACCGGGGACCAGCTCCCCGACCATCAGGGGCGGACCGTTACGTCGTGTTAATGATCGGCGGCACGACCTCCGACCGAATGACGACCCCGTTCAGCTTGCGCCCCCGCTACCGCGATCCATCCAGCTACAGGACAGTTTCGCGACGAGGCGTGCGTGACGGGCTTCACCTTTCCGCCGTCCACGAACAGTTTACTTTCTAGTCACACGGCGATCGCTCCTTTGCTTTATCGACCTCCCCACTCTCTACTATACATGTCTGATTTTTTCAATTTGCACGACGATTCACCGCTACGCCGCATCCTGTATCTCGGCGCGATCCTCTTGATCTGCGTCCCTCTTCTGCAAGTGGGATCACAGCTGTGGCCACTGCGGCTTGGGAATATCCAGTGGCGGTTCGGCGCGGCGAACGCGCTGTCCAGCGTCCTGTTGCTACCGTTTATCGGTCTCTCGACGCTGTTTGCCGTGTCCCGGGTACTCGAAAGCCGGGGGGTGTCGCGGGCGGTCGGTGGAATCGCGGTGATCTTGGCGATCGGCTTGCTCGGATCGCTCGTGGTTTTCTTCTTCGACGCCAGCGAATTGAAGGCGATCGTGAACTCACAGATGCTGGCGACGTTCAAGTCCACCACACTGAGGGTAGGATCGGTCAGCACCCTGTTTTTCTTTGCCTTCGCCGTGCTCGCCCAAGCCGGCTTTTCGTCTCCGCGCAAGACCGACGCCGGCAGGAAATCGGGGAAACAGGAGGAGGACGTCGGATTGATCGTGGGGCATCAGGCGGAACGTTAGCGATCGGATCTACCGGACATGTGGACAGCCCCGCAGTCATAACGCCGCGGGGCCACTGATCGGATGAGCAGATGGGAAGAAATCATCTGCATTCGTGAGCGGGCCGCCGTCGTAACCGCAACGCCCTTTCGCCGCGCAAAAACCCCCGTTCGCGCAAAAAGCCCCGCTCTTTGGCGGGGCTTTTTGCGTTCGAGCCCCTCGACAAGCCCGCATACACGAAGGCCCCGGCTTTTTTGCCGGGGCCTTCGTCGCCCTACTCACCGCGTGCGTCTTACAGTCCGATCTCGTCTTCAGAGCTGTGCACCTTGCTCGGCTCGGCCGGCTTCGGCGGCTGCTCTTCCGGGACCGACGTCACGGCGAGCACGATACGGCGGTGGATGGGATCCACCTCCAACACGCGCATCACCAGATTCATCGTTTCCCAGGCGAAATCCGCCGGGTTGGTGACCGTGCCCTCGGGGTTGAGCTGGCTCACCGGGACGAAGCCTTCGATATCGTTGCCGAGATCGACGACCACGCCCTTGTCCATCAGGCGGACCACCTTGCCCGGAAGCTCGGTGCCGACCGGATACGTCTCACCGATGCGAAGCCACGGGTCTTCCTCAGCCTGCTTGAGGCCGAGCGAGATACGCTTGTTTTCGCTGTCGATGTTGAGGATGACCACGTCCACCGCGTCGCCTTTCTTCACGACTTCCGACGGATGCTGGACGCGCTTGGTCCAGGACATATCGGAGATGTGAATGAGGCCGTCGATGCCCGGCTCGATTTCGACAAACGCGCCGAACGAGGTCAGGTTGCGGACCTTACCGTTGATACGGGTGCCGACCGGGTACTTGAGCGGCAGGATCACCCACGGATCCTGCTCGGTCTGCTTCATACCCAGCGAAATCTTCTCTTCGGTCTCGTCGACCTTGAGCACCACCGCCTCGATCGCTTCGCCGATCGACACGATCTTCGACGGGTGGCG
>CAIUOO010000483.1 GCA_903900795.1 uncultured Gemmatimonadota bacterium
GCGCTGACCGTCGCCGACGGGTCGGTGTGGCCCACGTGGACGGCCCGCTCGGAGTTTCGCGCGCGCCGTGACGCCGCGCTGAAAGCGCGGCGCTGATGTCGCGACGCTAGCGCCGATCGGGCGCGGGCTCGTCGAGTCGCTCCAGAAACACCGTGAGGCGCGCTTGCTGCTCCGCCTGCAGCGCGTCGCGATCGATCCCGAGCAGGGCGGCTTCCTCGAGGTCCGACTCCTCCTCCTCGTCGTCGGCGACCTGCATGGTGCGCCATGCCGTGAGGGCCGCGTCGAGCGATCCCTCGCCGTTCAAATACGCGAACAGCACATCCACGCACTCGCGGACATTGTCGGGCACGTCTTCACGCATGCGAACGCTCCGGAATTCGCGGCGGATGCCTGGCCGAGGTCGGCCAGGCATCGTTCCGCTCCCGTAAAGAGCATGCGGTCACCAGCGGGCACGGGCAAGTCCGTGAAACCCGCACAGCGGGGCGCTTTTCCCGCACGGACCACCAACGCGCACCGTCCGCGGTTCAGCGACGCGGCGGCCTCGGCTTCGCCACGTACAGCGTGTGCATCGGCCCCTTGGTGTCATGCGCCCGCACGCGCAGCGTTTCCACCAGCAGCCCACTGCCGCGCAGCGCGTGCGCAAACGCCGGATCATCCCCGACCGACCAATACGCGATGATCCCCGGCGCGCGCAGCGCCGCCACCGTGGTCGCGATGCCACGTTGCGCATACAGCCGCGCGTTCTCCGACATGATCATCCCATCGGGACCGTTGTCGGTGTCGAGCATGATCGCATCGAACTGGCCGGCGTGATCGCGCAGCACATTTACGATATCGTCATGCACTACGCGCACCCGCGGATCTTGCAGCGTCTCCACCGAAATCCCGTACTCGGGATTGGCATTCCACGCGATCACCTCGGCCAGAAACTCCGCGACCACCACCTCGGCGTCGTCGGCCACCTCCTTGAGCGCCGCGCGCAACGTGAAGCCCAGTCCGAGCCCGCCAATCAACACACGGGCGCCCGGCTTGTCTTTCAGCCCCACACACGCCACTTCGGCCAGCCGGTCTTCGGACAAGTGACGACGCTGCGACATCAGCTCGATGCCGTTGGCGCGGATCAGATACGAGCCGTCGTGGCGGAACAGTTCCAGCAGCGAGCCATCGGGGGTACGAGCATTACCGAGACGTTCGAAAGGCTTCATGCGATTCTCAAGAAGACGGAACAACAGTGGCCGACACGATGGAATCGAGGGCCGGAAACCACCGATCGAGATACTTGTTGCCGCGCGACATGATGCGCGACTGCACGGGATCTTCCCCGTACTCGAAGTTCAGACGTTCAAGCACGTCAAACCCCTCCACCACCACGCCGATCGGCGCATACAGCTTCTGCCGGTCGAGCTTGGCCGAGTTGTCGACCAGGTTGACGTACAGTTGCACCATGCGGCTGTTCGCGTCCACCGTGGTAAAGGCCACCGTGCCCCGCGTGTTGTTCAGTCGCTGCGGTTCATCGGCCATCGCC
>CAIUOO010000484.1 GCA_903900795.1 uncultured Gemmatimonadota bacterium
CCGCGTCAGCGACCGCGTCAGCGACCGCGTCCGTGACCGGAGCTACCGCGCCATTCACCGCTGCCTCGGCACGCGGCTCACGACCGTCACGATCGCGGAACCGATCGCGGCCACGGCCACGACGGTTGCGGCCACGACGCGCGTCCCGTTCGCCTTCGCTGGCGGTATCAGCCGCCGCATCGACACCCGGCTCACTGGTCGCATCGGCGTCCGCCGACACGTGAGCGGACGCGGTTTCGATGAGCGGGGCGAAACCCGCTAACTCCGCCGCCTCGGCCGCATCGTCGGCGGCATCGTGCTCGGCGTCGGCGGCATCCTGCGCCGCGTCGCGCACTTCGCCGTCGAGCGGCGTGCGGTCGAAGCGATCGCGGCCACGGCCACGACGGCCACGACGGCCACGACGCTCGTCGCGCTCACGATCGCTTTCTTCACGGCGCGGTTCCGCCGGCGCGACCGCACTCGGGCTCGAGGCCGGTACGATGCTGCCATCGGGCGTGTCGATTTCGAGCTGGCCGCTGTCAAGCTTCGTGACCTTGAGCAGCCCCTTATGGGCCGCGTCCTGCACAAAACGCGAGAACTTCGGCATGCCGAGGTTCTTCTCGTCGAACGACGAGTCGATTTCCTGCATGACCTGCTTGAGACGGTCGGAGCGCATCACGTCGCCGTTGCGCTTCATGCGATTCACCGACTCGGTCACGAGCTGCCACGGATCCCAGCGGGTCGACTCGTCGTCGCCCGTCTTGGTGAGACCGGCGAGGGCGTTGTACGAGTAGTACTCGTCGCAGTTCATGACGAGCAGGTCGCTCGACGACTCGCGGATGCCGACGCCGATCACGTACTTGCCGTACTCCTTGAGCTTGATGACCATGCTCGAGAAATCGGAATCACCGGAGAGCAGCACGAACGTGCCGATCTCGGGGCGCGTGAAGACGAGCTCCATGGCGTCGATGGCAAGCCGGATGTCGGTCGCGTTCTTCTTCGACGAGCCATAGGCCGGCGCGAAGATCAGATCGATCGACGCTTCGGTGAGCGGCACGATGTACTGCGGATAGCGGCGCCAGTCAGCGTAGGCGCGGCGCACCGCGACCTTGCCCTTGACGATGTCCGACGAGAGGAGGTTGTTGAGCTCTCCCTGCAGGTCGGAGCGGATGCCCATCGTCACGTTGTCAAAATCGATGAGCAGCGCCGCGTTCGGCGCGTGGGCCGGCGGCGCGGCATTCGGCGACGTCATCGGAGTAACGGCCTGCGGTCCACGATGGAACGGCGCGATGGTACGAGACGGTGCCGCACTGCGGGACCGGGTGTCATGTCGACTCATGTACTAGCCTGGATACAAAACGGAGTGATCGAGCGCGTTGCCGTGCAGCGCCGAGGCGCTCATCGAATTCGCACTCAGCGCGATTGCCCGCGCGAGTTCTCGCCGCCGCACTTTGCCACTTCCCGTCATGGGAAAGACATCGAAGAAGCGGACGAAATCGGGAACCTTGTCAGCCGCCATCGTTTCCTGGGCGAAGCGTTTAATCTCGCCCCCCGTGATGACTGACCCTTCTACTGGTACGATACACGCGCACACCAGCTCTCCCATGACATCATGGGGCACGCCGATCACGCAGATATCGTCCACTGCCGGATGCGCACGCAGACGATCCTCGAGTTCGCGCGGGTGCAGCTGCATGCCCCCGCGTGAAATCGTCTCCTGCCGCCGCCCGACGATCTTCACATAGCCATCCTCATCGATGATCCCCAGATCACCGGTGAGGAAGAATCCGTCCGGCGTCATGACCTTGGCGGTCTCGGCCGGCATGCGGAGATAGCCCCGCATGAGATTGGACCCACGGACGGCGATCTCGCCGACCGCTTCCGGTCCGTGCAGCGCTCCCGTCATGAGATCCATCGCCATGATCTCGACGCCGGGAAGGGCGCAGCCCACGGTGCTCACACGACGTTCGTCGTTGTCGGCGCAGCGGGTGATCGTGACGATGGGTCCGGTTTCCGTGAGGCCGTACGCGACGAGCACATCGCACCAGCGACGCACCCGGCGCACCAGCGCCTCGTCCACCGAACTGCCGGCAATGACGCCGGCTCGCAGCGACGTGAGTCGCGACGGGTGGAACGCCTCCTCTCGCATGAGGAGGTGATACTGCGTGGGCACGCCGTGCAGCACCGTGACCTTGACGTCGGCGATGAGCGCGAGGGCGCCCGCCGGGTCGAAGGACGGTTGCAACACGATCGTCGCGCCACGTGCCATCGTGCCCAGCATGACGCCGAAGCCGAAGATGGCAAAGAACGGGACCGCTCCGAGCACGCGGTCGTCGGGCGAAATCTCGAGGATCTCCGCCACACGGACCGCGTTTTCCACCAGCGCCCGGTGCGACAGTGGCACGCCCTTCGGCTTGCCCATCGTTCCCGACGTGTACATGACGGCCAGATCGGCCGTCTCGTCATACACCGCTGGCCGCGGAACCGGTCGCCCGGTGCCGCTCGAGACGAGAGCTTCGAACTGGAAGATCCGGTCGTCGTACCACAGGTCCTCGTCGCCTACCGTGACCACGTACTGCAGGTCGGGTAGATCGCCGAGCAATTCCTCGAAGCGCTGCAGAAAGTCGACGCCGTCCCATTGCTCGATGGTGACGACGGCACTCGCTTCGGCGTGTCGTAGTTGGTAGCGCAGATCGTGAATACTGAGCTGCGGACTGACCGGCACGACGACGGCGCCCAGCTTCGCGGCGGCCAACGTGGCGATGATCCACTCGACGCCGTTCGGCAGGTTGACCGCGATGCGGTCGCCCATGCCCAGCCCCAATTCGGAGAAAGCAGCAGCCAGGGAGGACGCATCCGCGTCCACCTGCTGATAGGTCCACGTCCGTTCACCATTCGTGGCGAGCACGCGTGCTGGATGCTCCTGCGCACGTTGCTCGACCAGCGGGGCTAAGGACCACGACGATGCCATTCCACTCCGGGATCGGGTACAGCCACGTAAATTACTGACTATGAACGAGATGCGGAAGCCGACCGTCAAGGAAAGCGGGTCGAGCCCTCAGGAGGGTCCGGGGGAGAAACCCCTCCCCGCGCCGTCGCGTACGCACTCCCAACGGGAACGGCGTCGGCGTCGCCTTGCTCGAGCCAGCGCCAGGGCGCCATTCCGGTCGCGGTTGTTCGCCATGCTGATCCTGTTCGCGCTCGTGCCCACGGTGGCGGTCACGTTGGTGGGCGTGGGCACGGCCAGTCGGGCGCTCTCGATGTTGTCGGCCCGTTCGGCGTGGGAGCGGATTGCGCTCAGCGGCGAACAGGCGCTGGCGGCCACGCGGAACGCGCCGCTCTCCGTCGAGCAGCGGGCCGCGGTGGATCGGCACGAGGCGGAGTTGCGGCAGTCGGTGGAGTTGGCCCGTCGCTTCGATTTCGTGGCGGGACGCAC
>CAIUOO010000485.1 GCA_903900795.1 uncultured Gemmatimonadota bacterium
CCCACCGAGACCCAGCTACCCACGAGACCCAGCAGGCCACCGGCGGCAATGCCAAGCATGACCTGTTCGGCGTTGAAGAACTGCGCGGCCATGAGGTTCTTCGAAACGAGCTGCACGGCAGACCATGACAGCAGCGCCGCGATGGCACCGCCGGCGAGTCCCTTGAGTGTGCCGTCAATCAGATACGGCAGGCGCACGAAATGGTTCGTCGCACCGACCAACCGCATGATCTCGATCTCGTGTGTGCGCGCCAGAATCGCCATGCGGATCGTGGATCCGGTAATAATGATCGCGACGAGCGCAAACACGCTGCCGAGCACTGATCCGGCGATGCCGGCGATGTTGCGGATGCGATAGAGCTTCTCCACCCATTCGCGTCCGTAGCGCACTTCCTCGACCACCGGGTACGTCTGCAATCGTCTCGCGATGGCTTGCACCGTTTCAGGGTCGCGCGCGCCTTCCTTCAGGCGCAGCTCCACCGAACCCGGCAGCATGGCGCCTTCGATCACGTCGCGGAATTCTTCCAGCTCCGCGCGCGCGCGTTGCAGCGCCGAGTCCGGACTCACATACCCGACGTGGGCGACCTGCGGGATCTTGCTGATCCCCTGCATCAGCTGTTCTACCTGTGCGTCCTTCGCGCCGTCGATCAGGAACGCGCGAATCTCGACGCGATCCTCAATTTCGAGCAGCGCCGACTTGATGTTGATCGCCACCAGTCCGAACAGTCCGAAGGCGAACAGAGAGAACGCGATCGTGGTCACGCTCAGCATCGCCAGCAGCGGCGCGCGCTTGAACGCCAGGAGCACTTCACGGAAGGCCAGCATCATCGGCGGCCCCGCATGTCGGCCAGGAGTCGCGCCACATCGGTGCCGTCGTGCACGAGCGCACCGTGGTCGAGTTCGAGAAAGCGGAGATTCGACCGCTGAATCATGGCCACGTCATGGGTGGCCATCAGCACCGCGGTGCCCTGGGCATTGATCTCGCGCAGGAGCAGGAAGATCGCGTGCGTGGCGCGGTCGTCGAGATTGCCGGTGGGTTCGTCGGCCAGCAGCACGAGCGGATCGTTGGCCAGTGCCCGGGCAATGGCCACGCGCTGTTGCTCACCACCGGAAAGTTCGTGCGGGAACGCGGTGGCCTTCGAGGCCAGGCCGACCTGCGTGAGCAGCCGCGCGACGTTCGGGCGGATCTGGGCGTGCGGCGCTCCCGTGACTTCCATGGCGAACGCCACGTTCTGCTCGGCGGTCCGATCGGGCAGCAGACGAAAATCCTGAAAAACGATGCCGATCCGGCGACGCAAGATCGGAATGTCGCCCGGCGTGATCGACAGACTCGAAAAGCCGGAGATGCGTATCTCGCCCGTGGTCGGGCGTTCGGCCATCGACAACAGCTTGAGCAGGGTGCTCTTGCCCGCGCCACTGTGTCCCACCAGAAAGGCGAACTCGCCTTTCTGCATCTCGAACGAGATGTCGCGAAGGGCCGCGCCTGATCGGGGGTACTCCTTGCTGACGTTCGTCAGGCGAAGAATGCCGGACACCATCTACTCCAATGCCTGAGTGAGATCGCCGATCAGTGTCGACGCATCCTCGAGCCCGATACTGAGCCGGATGGCTCCGTCGGGAAGCGCGCTCGCCGTCGACTCCACGCCGCCCCGTTGCCCCGCCCGCTCGGCGTCATGCACGCGGATCTGCTGCAATCGACGGAGTCGCTCGCCGACCGCGACGTCGCCGTCCCGCAGGGTGATCGAGATCAGGTTCCCATACCCCGAGAAGCACTCGGTGGCCACCGCATGATCGGGATGCGTGGCAAGGCCGGGGTAGAGCACGACGCGCACGGC